>JAEYTQ010000708.1 GCA_023433965.1 Pseudomonadota bacterium
GCTCGATATCGGCCGCGGCGCGGTCGCCGCCGAGATGGTCGGCCTCAGCGAGGAAGTGTTCAACCGCACCGTCGAGTACCTCAAGAGCAGAAAGCAGTTCGGCAAGCTGATCGGCGAGTTCCAGGCACTGCAGCACCGCGCCGCCGAGCTCTATGTCGACATCGAGATCACCCGCGCTGCCACCATGAAGGCACTTCAGGCGCTCGACGCCGACGTCGCCAAGGCCGCACCCGCCGTCGCCGTCGCCAAGGCCCGCGCTGGCACCACCGCCACGCGCGCCGTGCAGGAAGGCGTGCAGATGCATGGCGGCATGGGCATGACCGACCAGTTCGACATCGGCTTCTTCATGAAGCGCGCACGAGTGTGCGAGGAGCTGTTCGGCGATGCGAACTACCACACCGAGCAGCTGGCACGGGCGCGGGGGTATTGAGGCGGGGCGCGAAGGCCGCGCCTCATCCTCGGTGTCGTCGCCCGGCTAGACCGGGCGACCCAGTACGCCGCGGCTTCTCGATTGATCACGACCGTCTGTGGAATACTGGATCGCCCGCTTTTGCGGGCGATGACAGTTAAGAGTGTGGAGGACGGTGCCCCCAAGCAGACGCCACGACGGTGGCGAGAGGCCCCTTATCGCATCGGCGGCGCGTATTGCACGCCGCCTGCGTTCCACAGCTGGTTCATGCCGCGCGGGATCTTCAGCTTGGACTTCTCGCCGATGTTGCGGTCGTACATCTCGCCGTAATTGCCGACGTGGCGGATGATGCGCGCGGCCCAGTCCTTGGTAAGCCCGAGCTGCTCGCCGTAACGTCCCTCGGTGCCGACGAGGCGCATGACTTCGGGCTTCTTCGACTTCAAGGCTTCGTCGATGTTCTCCGAGGTCACGCCCAGTTCCTCGGCGTTGATCATGGCATACAGCGTCCACTTCACGATCATCATCCAGTCGTCGTCGCGCTGGCGCACGACGGGGGCGAGCGGCTCCTTGGAGATCATGTCCGGCAGGATCATGTGGTCCCCGGGCTTCGTCAGGTTCAGCCGCAGAGCATAGAGCTGGGAAACGTCGGCGGAGAACGTGTCGCACTTGCCGCTGTCGTAAGCCTTCACGACGTCGTTGAGGTTATCAAACTTCACCTCTTCATACTTCATGTTGTTGACGCGGAAGTAGTCGGCGACGTTCAGTGTCGTCGTGGTTCCGCTCTGCACGCAGACCTTGCTATCGGTCAGGTCCAGCGAGGTCTCCTTGTTGCGCGTGCGCGGCACCATGAAGCCGACGCCGTCGTAATAGGCCACGGCCGGGAAATACAGATCGTAGTCGAGCTCGCGCGCCATGCTCCAGGTCGTGTTGCGCGAGAGGATGTCCACCTTGCGGCTCTGCAGCTCCTTGAAGCGCTCGTTGGCGTCGAGCGCGATGAACTTCGCCTTGCCGGGATCGTTGAAGATCGCGGCGGCCACCGCACGGCAGAAATCGACGTCGAAGCCGGTCCAGTTGCCCTTGTCGTCGGGGATCGAGAAGCCCGGCAGGCCCTTGTTGACGCCGCACAGCACCTCGCCGCGGCGAACCGTGCGCTTCAGGGTGCGGGTGTCGTAGAACTCGTAAATGATGGCCAGAACGGCGACCAGCACGGCGATGGCGACCCCGATCAGCAGGCCGCCACGGAAAGTGCGCATCATGTTGCTCTCTCGAAAATCGGGAAAAGGAATTCAGGCGAGGACGGAGCGCATGATCCGGATTCGGACGGCCGCGTCGGCGCAAGGCACGCTGCGGCGGTCCGAACCGGTCATGCCGGGTCGTGAACCCTCAGAGCTGGGGCTTCTGCCGGATGACCACCTTGGTGCCGACGGGGACGCGATCGTAGAGATCGGCGACGTCGGCGTTGACGAGGCGGAAGCAGCCCGAGGACACCTTGGTGCCGATCGTGTCGGGTCGGTTGGTGCCGTGGATGCGGTAGACGGTGGTGCCGAGATACATGGCGCGGGCGCCCAGCGGATTGCCGGGGCCGCCGGCCATGAAGCGCGGCAGATAGGGCTGGCGCTGGATCATCTCCGGCGGCGGCGTCCAGTCCGGCCACTCCTTCTTGTTGGTGATGGTCACCAGCCCCTGCCACTGGAAACCGTCGCGGCCGACGCCGATGCCGTAGCGGATCGCGCGCCCGCCGGGCTGCACCAGATAGAGGTGACGTTCGGCGGTCGACACGATGATGGTGCCCGGCGGCTCGGTGGTCCGGAAGTAGACCACCTGCTTCTGCCATTCCGGCTCGAGTTGGTAACCGTCATCGGCGATCAGGCCCGGCTCGTCGCCGCGGTCCGGCTGCTGGGCGAAGGCATGCGGCGTGGACAGGACCAGTCCCATCGCAGCCACGAATATCCCGGTCAGGCGACGAAAATCCGTCATTTCAAGCTCTCCCCGCTGCCACAGCGCAAATCATTCTGAAACCATCAAACCTGAGGGGCAAGTTCATGGCAAGTTGATGGCGCGCCGTCCTGATATGTCACGAGAATGCTTCGGTTTTTTGAAGCGGTCAGGCAATACCACAAACGGGGGATGGCGCGAAAAGCAGTGGTAGTGGCCGCGCGGGCGGCGCGTTCGCCCGCCGCTTGTGGCCGGGTCAGATCTTGTTGCTCTCCGCTGCAATCCCCAGCCGCCGGACGATCTCCGTGGCCACGGCGCGGGCCTCGACCCGCGAGCCGACGCGGGGGCTGCGAAAGCGTCGTCCCGAATGCAGGCGGATCACCACGATGCAGTGCTCGTCCTCGGAGCGGCCGCGGCGCTCGACCGTGATCGATTTCACGTCGGGCCCGGCGACATGGTCCGCGCGCAGGCTGCCGTCGCCCCGCAGGCGTTCGACGCGAATATCGTTCTGCCGGATGATCCAGAAGGCGCCGGTCACGAGATTGGCGTAGCGGTGCACGGCGAAGGCGGCGATGACACCGAGCGGCAGCAGCAGGATGTCGACGTGGCTGGGGGGCCATCCGCGCCACACCTTGTAGGCGTAGGGCACCGCGCACAGGGCGACCGCGATCAGGGACACGATCCTGATGTCCCGCGTGGGGAATGCCTCCAGCGGCTCGCCGAGATGCATCTCGGGATTGCTGGCATCCAGCGGATTGACGGGCTCCTGGACATCCGGGACCTCGAATTGCGTCGCGATCCGGGCCACGGTGCCGCGAACATGGGTGACGTCGGCGATCGGCGGCGATGTCAGGCGTTCGCCGGAGGCCAGCGTGAACACGAGTTGAAAGCGGGCCTTCACCCGCTTGCTGCCGGAGACCTGCAACCCCGTGATGTCGTCTTTCGCGACGATGCGCGTGCGCAGCTTTCCGAACGGGCTCTGCCGCCCGATCAGGATCTCGTTCGGCGTGATGATCCACACCACCGCCGGCGTCAGCATGACACCGGCGACGAAAGCCGCGCCGAGCAGCAGCGCGGTCACGGAGATGATCACCTCGAGAAGGTCGTGCGTGAACAGGCCCGGCGTGAAGCAGAGGGCGACGGCGATCGCGCAGCCGGCTACGACCAGTCGCTGCGCGATCGAGGACCCTTCACGAAGGCGGATGTCGGTGCTGGTGGTCGCGTCGTCCATTGCGGGCGGCTGATTCCGATGGCGCGTAACTTCACGGACGGGTCCTCGGAGTCAAGCAACAACGATGTCAGGCAGGGCCAGCCGCGTCGCGCTCGTGCGCAACCTGCAACACAAAACGACCCGGACGGGGGCATCGTCCGGGTCGCTGGAGGTCTTGGGAGGTTTAACGAAACCGTATGTGAGCTTTATAGCGAGGAAGTTTTTCCGCCTGATGTTGTCGTTTGTTTCAATTGTGTCGTCGGCGGTAACGCTTCCGTGTGGGGGACAGGGCGGAAAACTCAGCCTCATCCCTTTGAAATCAATGGCCTTACGCCGCGAAACGGTCGACGCCGGCGCCCTTAAGCAAATCGGCCAATTGCTTGCGGGCATAGAACATCCGGGTCTTCACCGTGCTCTGGGGGATGCCAATGATCTGGCCGACCTCCTCCACCGACTTCTCGTGGTAGTAGACGAGGTTGATGATCTCGCGATGCGCCGGCGACAGCTTCTGCACGCAGGCGCGCAGGATGGCGCTGGTGTCGCTGCGGTCGAGCGAGGTCTCCGGCGTGTCGTGACCGTCGGGAATCTGGCGCACGTCTTCCTGGTCGATGTCCTCGAACCGGCGCTGGCGCATCGCGGTCAGGGCCTTGAAGCGGGCGATCGAGAGCAACCAGGTCGAGACCTGCGAGCGGCCCTGGAACTGGCCGGCGGTCCGCCACACGTCCAGGAACACCTGGCTGACCAGGTCTTCCGCCGTGGTGGCGTCGCGCACGATGCGCAGAATGAAGCGGTACACCCGCACATTGTGCCGGCAATAGAGGATGTGCATGGCCGTCCGGTTGCCGTCGGCAATGCTCTCGAGAAGCATGTCGTCCGAGGTCGCCTGAGCGGCAACGATGCTCTGGCTGGCTTGGGCGTTGATGGCAATGACGTTCGGCATGGACTTGCTCCCCGTAGCGCCGCAACCGAGCGGCGTTTCCTGAGCCGAAGTGTTAATGAGCCAACGTTTCGGGACGTCTGCACGAAAAGGGGAAAATGGTTTCGTGCGCCGCCAAATTGTTTCGTCGAACAGGGCGCGACGAAACATTCGGAGCGAAAAGCCGTGCAATTTCAACGTACGGGAAATACGGGGTGGAATCCGGGCCGGGCGAAGGCGGCGGGAACGTATTTCGGGGGATTGCGTTCGGTCGCGCCACTTGCCCCGTCATTCCGGGGCGATGCGCAGCATCGAACTGTGGTGCGCAATTGCGCACCTGAGAATCTCGAGATTCCGGGTTCGCCCTTCGGACGCCCCGGAATGGCGTCGAGCGCCTACGCCTTCTCGCCCTGCGGCGAGAACAGATAGCCGCCGCCGCGGATGGTGCGGATCACAGCGGGCTTGGCCGGATC
>JAEYTQ010000744.1 GCA_023433965.1 Pseudomonadota bacterium
TCCTGGGACGGCATCCCTCCAGCGTGATCTTCGTCTCGCTCGGCACCTTGACCGGCTCGTACGCCGCCGATCGCCTCGCGCGCGGCTGGTATTATCTCGGCGGCCAGAACGGCATCCCCTCGATCGCGCCGATGTCCCTCGGCAGCTATGATTTCACGGAAGGGCCGGCCTTCTATTACCTGGTGCTCGGCATCCTCGTCGTGGTCTATCTGCTCTGCCGCTTCCTGGTGCGCTCGCAATTCGGTCTCGCGCTCGCGGGCCTGCGCGAGAACGAGCAGCGCATCGCCTTCTTCGGCTACAAGGCGCAGCACCTGAAAGCGATCATCTTCACCATCGGTGGCGCCGTCGCAGGCCTCGCCGGCAGCCTCTATGCCTTTCACGAGGGGTTCGTCTGGCCCAACATGGTCGGTGTCGTGGTCTCCACCCAGGTCGTGCTCTACGTGCTGTTCGGCGGTTCCGGCACGCTGATCGGCGCCGTGATCGGTGCCATCATCGTCGAGGGCGTCAGCTTCTGGCTCTCGGACAATTACCGCGACATCTGGCCGATCATCCTGGGTCTCTTGCTGCTGCTCGTGATCCTGTTCCGCCCGCTCGGCCTGATCAGTTTTGTCCTTGGCGAGCGCGAGCGCGTCGGCAGCTTCGGCGCCAAATCCAAGGAGACACGCAATGCTCCTTGAAGCTGCCGGCATCAAGAAGGTCTTCGGCAAGCTGACCGCGCTCGACGGCGCAGCCCTCACGGTCGGCGAGAACGAATTCCATGGCCTGATCGGACCCAACGGCTCTGGCAAGAGCACCTTGATGAAATGCATCGCCGGCGCCGAGGTGCCGACCCAGGGCAAGGTCTCCTTCGTCAACACCGACATCACCGCGTTCACGCCGACCGAGCGCGCCCGCGCCGGCATGAGCCTTAAATTCCAGATCACCTCCGTGCTGCCGTCGCTGACGCTCTACGACAACATCCTGCTCGCGCTGCAGGCGCAGTCCTCGCTGCTCGACCTGGTGTTCTCGCGCACGAGGGGCGCGCTGCACGACCAGGTCATGACCATGCTGACCCAGTTCCGCCTCGCCGACCGCGCCTTCGAGGCGGCGGCGGCGCTGTCGCACGGCCAGCAGCAATGGCTGGAGATCGCGATGGCGCTCGCCGGCAAGCCGAAACTGCTGCTGCTCGACGAGCCCACCGGCGGCATGAGCCTCGAGGAGCGCCGCGTCACCGGGGAACTGCTCCAGCCGATCAAGCAGCATTGCTCGCTCGTCATCGTCGAGCACGATCTCGATTTCATCCGTGACATCTGCGATCGCCTCACCGTGCTCGACCAGGGCCGGGTGCTGGCCTCGGGCACGGTGTCGGAGATCCAGGCCAACCCGTCCGTCCAGGAGATCTATCTGCGCCGTGCCTGAATTTTTGGACATCAAGCATCTCGACGCCGGCTACGGCCGCAGCCAGGTCCTGTTCGACGTCACCCTCGGCATTCCCTGGCGCGGCGGCGTCGCCGTGCTCGGCCGCAACGGCGCCGGCAAAACCAGGCTGATGAAGACCATCGTCGGCGAGCTGCCGGCCTGGAAGGGCGAGGTCGCCTTCGACGGCCGCGACATCAGCCGCCGTGCCACCCAGGAGCGTGTCCGCGCCGGCATAGGCTATGTTCCGCAGGAACATTCGGTGTTCGCGCGCCTGTCGGTTCGCGACAATCTCGCCGTCGGCTCGCTCGCCAAGAAGGATGCCTCGGCGGTCGACCGCGTGTTGACCATCTTCCCGAAGCTCGGCCAGCGCCTCGACCAGCCGGCCGGCACGCTCTCCGGCGGCGAGCGCAAGATGCTGGCGATCGGCCGCGCCATGCTGGGCGATCCGAAACTGCTGCTGCTGGACGAGCCGACCGAGGGCGTCTGGATCGGCGTCATCGAGGAGATTACCGAGCGCCTGATCGAGCTCGCCAAGGACATCGCCGTCATCATCGTCGAGCAGCACCTCGACCTCGCACTGCGAGTGGCGGACTACGCCTACGTCCTGGACCGCGGCCGCGTCGCGCTGCAGGGGCAGGCGGGCGAGGTGAGGGGCAATCCGGAGCTGATGCGCTATCTGGCGCCCTAGGCGATCATGCGGGAAGTCGCGACCAATAGGGCGCGGTCAGAAGCAGCATGAAAAGCGCGCGTTCGGCCTGGTACTTTGCGGCATTTCGACTTGATTCCCGCCCCCGCACCACGACCGCTCCTTCGCTGGTGCAGACGCTCCAGGCCCATCGTTTTCGCCTCCGCGGCACCAAAGTCATTTCGAACGTCGGAAACTCCGATCTGACCATTGTCGCCGCTTCTCGCCCTGCATCCAGCCGGGCGAACTTCAAGCCGGAGGTCGGACCCCTGTCTTCACCCATTTGGGTGAAACCGGGTTTGCCCGTGCCAAGGAAACTCAGGTCCGGGGCTGCGGGTAATTAAGAGGCTAGCCGCCGCGCAATGCCTTGCCAGCGAGCAAGCTGACGAGCTCCTGCTGACGGGAAAGGCCGGTCTTTGAAAGCACGGCTTTGAGCTGTGTGCGCACCGTCTCTCGCGTCACGCCGATGCTTGCCGCGAGTGCATCGATCGATCCGGCCTGCGCGACTCCACGCGCGACCTGGGCCTCTGCCGGCGTCAGGTCAAACAGCCCTTGCAGGACTTCCGCACTCGGTACCGCGCCGCGATCGACGGGTGTCACGATGAGCATGAAGGTGGCTTGTGTGAAGACATCGCGTGCCGATCCGCGCACCGGGACGACATGCAGGACCATCGGTACGCGATCCATCGCCGCGGCAATGGCGAGGGATTTGACGGCCGGGCTGTTGCCAGCGAACGGGGTCCCCAGCGCCGCCAGGAACAATCCGTCCGCAGTGACATCGGTCAGAGTCAATCGATCTGCGCGGTCTTGGAACAGCGACGGCATCAGCGCTTCGAACAGGCCGTTCGCCGCGAGTAACTTGCCTCGCTCGCGCAATATTGCTCCCGGCAACCCAATGGCCTGCAAGGCATCGGCTTGCGCACGCGCGCGCTCGAATCCAAGCCGGTTTGCAGTCAGGGAGGCCCGAGCCAGATGAGGCCTCAGGCCATCGAGGAACGAGACGACGTC
>JAEYTQ010000662.1 GCA_023433965.1 Pseudomonadota bacterium
AACAACGTCAACCTCGCCGAGGACCGCCAGGTGCTGAAGGCGCTGGAGGGCTGGCATCCCGGCTACATGGACTGGTGGAGCGACATGGGGCCGGAAGGTTTCCAGGAATCGCTGGTCTATTTGCGCACCGCCTATTCGGTCGATCCGCGCGGCTGGGCCAAGTTCGACTACGTGCGCATGCCCGAATATCGCTGGGGCATTTTGCTGGCGCCGCAGGAAGAGAATCGCGTCGTTCCGTTCGGTGAGCACTACGGCGAGCCGGCGTGGCAGGAGGTCCCCGGCGAGCACCGCGCCATGCTGCGACGCCTGATCGTGATCCAGGGCGACACCGAGCCGGCCTCGGTCGAGCAGCAGCGCCATCTCGGCAAGACCGCGCCCTCGCTCTACGACATGCGCAACCTGTTCCAGGTCAACGTCGAGGAGGGCCGCCACCTCTGGGCCATGGTCTATCTGCTCCAGAAATACTTTGGCCGCGACGGCCGCGAGGAAGCCGACGATCTGCTGCGCCGCCGCTCCGGCGACGCCGACGCGCCGCGCATGCTGGGCGCCTTCAACGAGGCGACGCCGGACTGGCTGTCCTTCTTCATGTTCACCTACTTCACCGACCGCGACGGCAAGATGCAGCTGCATAGCCTCGCGCAGTCGGGCTTCGATCCGCTGTCGCGCACCTGCCGTTTCATGCTGACCGAGGAAGCGCACCACATGTTCGTCGGCGAGACCGGCATCACCCGCGTCGTGCAGCGGACCTGCGATGCGATGCGCGCGGCCGGCATCACCGATCCCACCGACATCGCCAAGGTGCGCGCGCTCGGGGTGATCGACCTGCCGACCATCCAGAAGAAGTTGAACCTGCACTACACGCTGTCGCTCGACCTGTTCGGCTCGGAAGTCTCGACCAACGCGGCCAACGCCTTCAACGCCGGCATCAAGGGCCGCTATCACGAGACCCAGATCGAGGACGATCATCAGCTCAAGAACTCGACCTACCCGGTGCTCAAGCTGATCAACGGCGAGATCAAGCTGGTGGACGAGCCGGCGCTGACGGCCCTGAACATGCGGCTGCGCGACGATTACAGCCAGGACTGCGTCAAGGGCATGCTGCGCTGGAACAAGGTGATCTCGACCGCCGGCTACGACTTCCAGCTCAAGCTTCCGAACGTCGCCTTCCACCGCCACATCGGCGAGTTCAAGGACGTGCACGCAACGCCCGACGGCATTTTGATCGACGACGCCACCTGGGCCAAGCGCAAGGACGAATGGCTGCCATCGACGAGCGACGGCGACTTCATCACCTCGCTGATGCAGCCCGTCACCGAGATCGGCCAGTTCGCCTCCTGGATCTCGCCGCCCAAGGTCGGCATCGACAACAAGCCCGGCGATTTCGAATACGTGAAGATCGAGTCGTAACGGCTGCTAAGTTGGTGTGGCTTAGGTCGATCGATTGCCGCGGGCTGGGTGCAATCTCTCCCGCTTGCTTCCGGGAGAGGTCGGCGCGAAGGGCCGGGTGAGGGTTTTCTCCTGAGGAGTTGTCACATTGCGGAAACACCCTCTCCCCAATTCTTTTCCGCTTGCAAGCGGGAGAGGGAGTGCACTTACGTTGTGGCAATCAAGCCTGATCCCGTCCCGCTTTAGCGGGATGTTTTGCCCGACGTGTCAACCGCATCGCGGCTGAATCGTCGTTTCCGGGCGGCTCAAGAAAATCCCTTGCCGATCAAGGGGCATTCTACTGTGCATGGGGTTGTTTTCGAACTTTGGTTTTGAGCCCCCTGCGGCGGGAGCTCGCCGATCAATCGCTGTCCCACCCGCTGCCCTTGATCCCCGGGCTCGCATAGACGATGCCGCCATCCACCGCGATGGTCGCCCCCACCACGTAGTCGCCGGCGCGCGAGGCGAGATAGATCGCTGCACCCGCCATGTCCTCGTCGGTGCCGATGCGGCCCACGGGGACGCGCGTTGCGACCTCGTCGGCGTGGTCGCGCGCGGCGCGGTTCATGTCGGACTGGAACGGGCCCGGCGCGATCGCCGTGACGACGACGTGGTCGGGGATGAGCTTCACCGCCATGCGCCGCGTCAGATGGATCAGCCCGGCCTTGCTGGCGGCATAGGAATAGGTCTCGCCGGGATTGACGAAGATGCCGTCGATCGAGGCGATGTTGATCACCTTCGCCGGCCGCTCCGCGCTTGCGGACGCGCGCAGCGTCGGCGCCAGCGCCTTGGTCAGGAAGAACGGCGCCTTGACGTTCAGGTTCATCACCTTGTCCCAACCGCTCTCCGGAAACTCGTCGAACTCCGCGCCCCAGGCCGCGCCGGCATTGTTGACGAGGATGTCGAGCCTGGACTCGCGCTTGCCATATTCACTCGCCAGCAGCTCGCAGCCGGCGACCGTCGAGATGTCGATCGGCAGCGCAATGCATTCGCCGCCATATTGCGCGGTGAGCTCCTTGGCGGTGGCCTCGCACGGTCCGGCCTTGCGTGCGGTGATGTAGACCTTCGCCGCGCCTGCATGGAGAAATCCCGCCGCGATCATCTTGCCGATGCCGCGCGAGCCGCCGGTCACCAGCGCGATGCGGCCTTTGAGCGAGAACAGATCGTTGATCATGATGCCTCCCTGGGTTGGCGCCCGTTGTGAGCGGGGCGGCAAGGGGAGTCAAGGAAGACGCGCTCGTCCGGAACGGTTGAGGAGCGCAGCTACGCCGCCGCGATGCGGCGGAAGCCGTTCCACATCGCGGTCGC
>JAEYTQ010000750.1 GCA_023433965.1 Pseudomonadota bacterium
GCGGTATAGAAGGCGGCCGGTTTCGTGTCAGCTCATGATTGATGGGATCAGCCATGAGCGCCCGGAATTCGAGCCAGAAACAACCGTATATTCAGGATGTTACGCTGAAATTCACGACTGGCGCCACAGACCGCCTGATCCGCGTTGATCGCTGGGTTGCGAATGTCTCGTGACAGCGCCTGTCACCTCTTATATCCGGAGAGACATGGACAGCATCGCGACTGAGCAGAAGGCCGGGGCGGACGATCGATTCGACACCGCGCGGATCACCGCCGCGGTCGATGCGCTTGCCGAAAAGCATCAGGGACGCGAGGACGCGTTCCGCACGGCGATGGCGCAACTGCTCAAGGCGGAGCTGATCGCGGCGCGCGCCGCCGCACAGGCGATTCTCCTGAAGGACCGTCACGGCCGCCGCTGCGCCGAGCGGCTGTGCCACGTGCAGGACGAGATCATCCGAATCCTGTATTCGGCCGCGACGCGCCATCTCTACCGCTCGCCAATCCCGAGCGGGGCCGAGCGCATGGCGGTGGTGGCGACCGGGGGCTACGGCCGCGGCCTGATGGCGCCGGAATCGGACATCGATCTGCTCTTCATCCTGCCCTACAAGCAGACCGCCTGGGGCGAGCAGGTCGCCGAAGCCATCCTCTATTGCCTCTGGGACATGGGGCTGAAAGTCGGCCACGCCACGCGCTCGGTCGACGAATCGATCCGCCAGGCACGCGGCGACATGACCATCCGCACCGCCATCCTGGAGACGCGCTTCCTGACCGGCGACAAGCCGCTCTATGACGAGCTGGTCGCGCGCTTCGACAAGGAGGTGGTACAGGGCACCGCGTCGGAGTTCGTCACCGCAAAGCTCGCCGAGCGCGAGGAGCGTCACCGCCGCGGCGGCCAGTCGCGCTATCTGGTCGAGCCCAACGTCAAGGACGGCAAGGGGGCCTTGCGCGACCTGCACACGCTGTTCTGGATCGCCAAATACGTCTACCGCGTGCGCGATACCCACGAGCTGGTGGGGCGCGGCGTGTTCGACGCGCAGGAATACCGCACCTTCCGCCGCTGCGCCGACTTCCTCTGGTCGGTGCGCTGCAATCTGCATTTCTACTGCAACCGCGCCGAGGAGCGCCTGTCCTTCGACCTCCAGCGCGAGATCGCCATACGGCTCGGCTACACCTCGCATCCCGGCATGCAGGACGTCGAGCGCTTCATGAAGCACTACTTCCTGGTCGCCAAGGAGGTCGGCAACCTCACCGCCATCCTCTGCGCCAAGCTCGAGGACCAGCAGGCCAAGCCGGCGCCGGTGCTGAGCCGGATGATGGCGCGGCTGCGACCGACCGCGGCGAAGCGGCGCGTGCCCGACAGCGACGACTTCATCGTCGACAACAACCGCATCAACGTCGCCGCGCCCGACATCTTCAAGCACGACCCGGTCAATCTGATCCGCATCTTCCGCCTGGCGCAGAAGAACAACCTCGCCTTCCATCCGGACGCGATGCGCGACGTAACGCGCTCGCTCGGCCTGATCAACGCGGGCTTGCGCGAGAATCCCGAGGCCAACCGGCTGTTCATGGAGATCCTGACCTCCGACAACGCCGAGATCGTGCTGCGGCGGATGAACGAGACCGGCGTGCTCGGCCACTTCATCCGCGCCTTCGGCAAGATCGTCTCGATGATGCAGTTCAACATGTATCATCACTATACGGTCGACGAGCACCTGATCCGCTGCATCGGCTTCCTCCAGGACATCGAGCGCGGGGGCATCGAGGAGTTCGCGCTCGCCAGCGACCTGTTCCGCAAGATCCGGCCCGAGCATCGCGCGGTGATCTATATCGCCACCCTGCTGCACGACGTCGCCAAGGGCCGGCCCGAGGACCATTCGATTGCCGGCGCCAAAGTGGCGCGGCGGCTCTGCCCGCGGCTCGGCTTCAGCCCGGCCGACACCGAGCTCGTGGCCTGGCTGATCGAGGAGCATCTGACGATGTCGACGGTGGCGCAATCGCGCGACCTCTCCGATCGAAAGACCATCGAGAATTTCGCCGCCGTGGTGCAGTCGGTCGAGCAGATGAAGCTGCTGACCATCCTGACCACCGCCGACATCCGGGGCGTCGGGCCCGGCGTGTGGAACGGCTGGAAGGCGCAGCTGTTGCGCTCGCTCTATTACGAGACCGAGCCGGTGCTGACTGGCGGTTTCTCGGAGGTCGATCGCGGCAAGCGCCTCACCGCCGCCTACGCCGAATTCCGCAACGCCTTTGCCGAATGGCCGGCGGACGAGCTCGATGCCTATATCGGCCGGCACTATCCGGCCTACTGGCTCAAGGTCGAGCTGCCGCGCAAGATCCGTCACGCCCGTTTCGTCCGCTCCAGCGAGCAGGCCGGACACAAGCTCGCGATCAATGTCGGTTTCGACGAGGTGCGCGGCGTGACCGAGCTGACGATCTTCGCCGCCGACCACCCCTGGCTGCTGTCGATCATCGCGGGCGCCTGCGCCTCGGCCGGCGCCAACATCGTCGATGCCCAGATCTACACCACGACCGATGGCCGCGCGCTCGACACCATCTCGATCTCGCGCGAATACGACCGCGACGAGGACGAGGGACGGCGCGCCACCCGCATCGGCGAGATGATCGAGGACGTGCTGGAAGGCAAGCTGCGCCTGCCCGAAGTAGTGGCCCAGCGCACCGTGCGCAGCAAGGCGCGGCCGTTCGTGATCGAGCCGGAAGTGACCATCAACAACCAATGGTCCGACCGCTACACGGTGATCGAGGTCTCCGGCCTCGACCGGCCCGGCCTGCTCTACGAGCTAACCACCGCGATCTCCAAGCTCAACCTCAACATCGCCTCGGCCCATGTCGCGACCTTCGGCGAGCGCGCCCGCGACGTGTTCTACGTCACCGATCTCCTGGGCGCCCAGATCAATGCGCCGACGCGCCAGGCCGCGATCAAGAGTGCCCTGACGCATGTGATGGCCGGCGACAAGGCGGTGCAGCCGGCGGCGTGAGGGCGATCAGGAGATTCTCTCCACTCGTCATTCCAGGGCGCCGCGCAGCGGCGAACCCGGATTGACGAGTGAGACCTAAACCTCCACCCCCTCATGCCGCAGCAGCCAGCGCTTGCGCTCCAGTCCGCCGCCGTACTTCACCAGCGAACCATCCGCGCCGATCAGCCGATGGCAGGGCAGCACCACGCTGATCGGGTTGGAGCCATTGGCATGGCCGACGGCGCGAATGGCCCTGGGCATGCCGATCTGCGCAGCGAGCGCGCCATAGCTCACCGTGGTGCCCGCAGGAATTTGCGCGAGCGCGGTCCAGACCTTCTGCTGGAACGGCGTGCCGGCGATGCGCCATGTCACGCTTGAGAGCGACGCGAGATCGCCTTCGAAATAGCGCGACAGTGCCGTGCGCGTCTCTGTGGGCGCAGGTCGATCGCCGAGATCCACCGTGCCGTAATGCAGGCGCAGCAGCTCGCGCATGCGGTGCTCATAGTCCTCCCAGTCGAGCGCGCGCAACGCGCCCTCGGAGTCGGTGACGAGCAGCGCGACCCCGATTGGCGTCGCCAGGCGGTCGAGACCGAAACTCGCGAAGGGCTTGGCTGATCGAGCGGACGTGGCGGCACCAGCAATCGAATACGCCTGTCGCACTTGCCACGGCGGCCGTGCTAACGTCCACCCGAAAGCTGACGCTTTGGGGGAGCTCAACTTGATCTGGATTGCCAATATCCTGGTGGCGCTGGTCGCCGCACTGCACGTCTTCTTCCTGGCCTTGGAGATGTTTCTCTGGGACAAGCCGCCCGGCCTGAAGGTGTTTCGCAACACGCCGGAGAAGGCCGCGATCACGAAAGTGCTGGCCGCCAATCAGGGCCTCTATAACGGTTTTCTCGCGGCCGGCCTTATCTGGGGCCTCGTCCACGGCAATCCCGCCTTCGCGTTCCAGATCAAGGTCTTCTTCCTGCTTTGCGTGATCGTGGCCGGCGCCTATGGCGCCGCGACCGTAAGCACGCGGATTCTGATCGTGCAGGCGCTGCCGGCCGCCGTCGCCCTGGTAGCATTGTTTCTCGCCTGAGACGCTACGGCGCAGCGCCGCGATCCTTGCGCGGCGGCGAAGCTTCCTCCACAATCTTCGGCAGCGATGGCGACCGTTGCAATCAACGGAAAAGACCATCGACCGATAATTCCGTCAGGAGGAACGTTCCAATATGAGCAATCGCAGAGCCTTCATAGCTGCCGCGGCGGCGCTCGCCGTCGCGGTCTCCACCAGCCAGGCCCTCGCCCAGAAGAAATACGACACCGGCGCGACCGACACCGAAATCAAGATCGGTCAGACCGTGCCGTTCTCCGGCGCCTATTCGGTCTACGCCAATATCGGCAAGACCCAGGCCGCCTACTTCAAGATGATCAACGATCAGGGCGGCATCAACGGCCGCAAGATCAACCTGATCCAGTATGACGATGCCTATTCGCCGCCCAAGACCGTCGAGCAGGTGCGCAAGCTCGTCGAGGGCGACGAGGTGCTGTTCACCTTCCAGCTGATCGGAACCGCCGCGAACGCCGCCGTGCAGAAGTACCTCAACGGCAAGAAGATCCCGCAGTTGCTCGCCTCGACCGGCGCCGCGCGATTCAACGATCCGCAGAACTACCCTTGGACCATGGCCTATAATCCCAATTACGTGTCCGAGGGTCGGATCTACGCAAAATACATTCTCGCCAATCACCCCAACGCCAAGATCGGCGTGCTCTACCAGAACGACGACATGGGCCGCGACTATCTCGCCGGCCTCAAGAGCGGCCTCGGCGACAAGGCCAACATGATCGTCGGCGAGGTCTCCTATGAGGTGACCGACCCCACCGTCGACTCCCAGGTCGTCAAGCTGAAGTCGATGGGCGTCGATTTGTTCTACGACGCCTCCACGCCGAAATTCGCGGCGCAGGCGATCAAGAAGCTCGCCGACCTCGGCTGGACCCCCGTCCACATCCTCGACATCAATGCGAGCCCGGTGTCGGCGACGCTGAAGCCGGCCGGCCTCGACATCTCCAAGGGCATCATCTCGACCAATTACGGCAAGGACCCGGGCGATCCCCAGTGGAAGGACGATCCGGGCGTGAAGGCCTTCTTCGCCTTCATGGACAAGTACTTCCCGGAGGGCGACAAGCTCAACACCATCAACACCTACGCCTATTCGGTGGCGGAGCTGCTGGTGCAGGCGCTCAAGCAATGCGGCGACGACCTGACGCGCGAGAACGTCATGAAGCAGGCCGCGAACATCAAGGGCTTCACGCCGAGCCTGGCGCTGCCCGGCATCAAGATCAACACCGGCCCGAACGACTACCGCGTCAACAAGCAGATGCAGATGATGAAGTTCAACGGCGAGCGCTGGGAGCTGTTCGGACCGGTCATCGAGGACACCGGCCCGTCGGGCTAGGCTAAAGCGGTCATTCCGGGATGGCGCGCAAGCGCCAGACCCGGAATGACGTTGCCTACGTCGGTATCTCCCCAAAGTTCTTGCCCACCGGCAGCACGGCATGCCGGATCAGGCGTGAATCCTCCACCGCGGCCTGGCGGTGCTTCACCGCCTCGCGATAGACGGGATCGCGGATCATCTCGACGAAGGCCGAGACGCTGGGATATTCGGCGATGAAGCAATGGTCCCAGCGCTCCTCCTGCGGACCGATCAGCATCAGTTCGAACCTGCCCTGCCAGACGATGCGGCCGCCGAGACGTTCGAACACCGGACCGCTCTCGCGGCCATAGGCCGCGTAGGCCTCCGCGCCGCTGGCCTTGCGGCCGTCGGGATAGGCCGCCTCTTTCCGCAAGCGGACCAGATTGAGCATGTGGATCGGACCGGGGCGGTCGTTGTCCCGGAATTGCGCGAAAATCTCCTTGGTCGGGTCGATGTGGCCCATGCGTGCTCCCTTCACGAGTTCCGTCTGTTTTGTGCCGGCAATCCTAGCGCTGCGGCCCTGGATGCGGAACTGCCGGCTGCGAATGCCCCATCTCCTAATCGCGCGTTAACTCCGGGGTAACCGGGCCTTAAACAGCGGCCGCTAGCGTCTCGGCGGGGCAGGCTGACCGGGCGTTTTGCGTATGGCGTGGGGAAAGAAAAAGGGTGCGCGGAAGGAGCCGCTGTTCGGCTTGCCCGCGGCGCTCGCCGATCTTCGCCTCACCGCCGCGGACCGCATTCCCGGCGGCGACGACAAGCCCAAGAAATCTGCAAAACCATCCGCCAAGCGCAAGAGCGAGGAGGCCGGCGACGCGTCGCCGCGCGAGCGCAAGGCACCTGACGGCCGGAGCGGCGCCAAGCGGCGCGCGAAGCCGCGCGGCCGGTTCGGCCTCGGCCGCCTGGTCTATTGGGGGGCGGTGCTGAGCCTGTGGG
>JAEYTQ010000784.1 GCA_023433965.1 Pseudomonadota bacterium
GCTAGGAACTTCCCGCCCCTCGCGATGTTGTACCGCAGCAATTCAAGGGATTGGCGCGATGGAACAAGAGAGCAGATCGGATCAGGCCGGGTCCGAGATCGAACGGCCGATTTCGCAGCATCGTTCCGATGAACGCATCGAGCCGGTCTTGCCGTTCGTAAGTGAAGGGCTCGAGCAGCTGCGCGACAGCCACTGCTAGACGAGAGCGATCACGGACTGCTTCATGGAAAACGGCGCCGCAGGAGACTGCGGCGCCGCTCGTTTTTTTTACAGGCAGGCGCGCCGCGCCTATTCCTTCTTGTCGATGTTCCAGAACACCGGCGTCGCGGGACCGTCGAGCACGCCGGTCAGCGATTTGCGCCAGCCGCTCGGGATCAGATATTGCCCGAGCGGAATGTAGATCACCTGCTCATAGGCCTGCTTCTGGATGTCGGCGGCGATCTTCTTCTGCTCGTCGGCCGAGGCCGTGCGGACGAAGGCGTCCTTGAGCTGCTCGATCTTGGCGTCCTCCGCCCAGCCGAACCAGCCCTTCTTGCCCTGGCCGCCGATCGAGAGATTGGCGATCGGGTTGGCTACGTCAGCGGCGACCCAGTTGGTGAAGAACATGTTCCAGCCGCCTTCCTTCGGAGGCTTCTGGCTGGCGCGGCGGCTCACCACCGTCTGCCAGTCGGTTGCCTGAAGGTCGACCTTGAAGCCCGCCTCGCGCAGCAGCTGGGCGGCGACGATCGGCTGTGCCTTCAGCGTCGTGACGTCGCCAGGGGCCATGATCACGATCGGCGTGCCGTCATAGCCGGACTCGGCGAGAGCCTTCTTGGCTTCCGCCATGCCGTTGCCCTTGACCAGGGTCTCGGAGCCCACATCGGAAGCGAGCGGCGTGTCGCAAATGAAGAACGCGCCGCAGATCTTCTGATATTTGGCGTTGCCGACCAGCGCATCGAGCACGTCCTTCTGGTTCAGGGCCAGCAAGGCGGCGCGGCGCACCTTCACGTTGTCGAACGGCGGATGCAGGAAGTTCATCCGGCCGAGCGTCTGGAAGCCGAACTTGTTCAGGACGTCGATCGTGAGCTCCTTGTTCGGTTCGAGCACCGGCAGCATGTCGAACGGAAGGTTCTCCATGAAATCGATGTCGCCCGATTGCAGCGCGTTCACCGCGGTCTGCGAGTCCGGCATGGTGATCCACTCGACGCGGTCCACCTTCACCACCTTGCCGCCGGAGGTCCAGCTCGCCGGCTCCTTGCGCGGCACGTAGTCGGTGTTCTTGACGTAGACCGCCTTCACGCCGGGCTGGAATTCGCCCTGCACGAACTTGAACGGACCCGAACCGATCTGCTCGGGGATCTGCTTGTCCGGCGGCGTCTCCGCAAGGCGCTTCGGCATCATGAAGGCGACGCGCGAGGACGGCTTGCCGATGGAATCGAGGACGAGGCCGTAGGGCTCCTTCAGCTTCAACGTGATGGTCTTGGCGTCGGTGGCCTCGATGCTGGCGGTGAAGTCCATGAGCTTCTGGCCCATGCCGTCGACCGCAGCCCAGCGCTTCAGCGACGCGACGCAGTCCTCCGCCGTCACCGGCGCACCGTCATGCCACTTCAAGCCGTCGCGCAGCGTGAAGGTGTAGGTGAGCTTGTCGTCGGAGACCTTCCAGTCCGCCATCTGCGGCTGGACCTTGAAATTCGAATCGGTGGCCACCAGCGTGTCGTAGACCATGTAGCCGTGGTCACGCGTGATGTAGGCCGTGGTGAAGATTGGATCGATGATGCGCAGATCCGAATGCAGCACCGCGGTGAGTGTCTTGCCGGCTGCGAGCACCGGCGAGGCCAGCGCGGTCGAAAGCGCGACGACCGACAGCGCAAGTGTGGAGGCGAACGCGCGAGGCCTCCGGCGCATGAAGTGGAACATAGAAAGTTCTCCTGACGTGAAACTGTTCAAAGGCAGGTTATGGGTTGAGCAGGAGGTTCGTTTGTTGGGCGAACTAACCTCATGCAATGCCTTCGTCTTTCGAGACTTGCAGACAGTGTGAAGCGCGTCAATCCGGTTTCGGTGCAAGCCCTTGCGGCACGCGCACGGACTCCACAAAGATCGATTTGGCTCTACAACACCCTATCGGCTTGTCCCGTCCGCGCTGATGCAATGCGCGTTCCATCTTTCCACGATCGAGAGACATTGAGATGAATCCTGCCAATCTTCCCTTTGATTCCGAGGCGATGCTCGAGGGCCTGCGCGGCTGGGTCGAATGCGAAAGCCCCACCTGGGACGCAGGTGCGGTGGACCGCATGCTCGATCTCGCAGCGCGGGATATGGCGATCATGGGTGCGACGATCGAACGCATCGCCGGCCGCCAGGGCTTCGGTGGGGTCATCCGCGCGCGCTTCCCCCATCCCAAGCAGGGCGAGCCGGGCATCCTGATCGCCGGACATATGGATACCGTCCACCCGGTCGGCACCATCGAGAAGCTGAAATGGCGGCGCGAGGGCAACAAGTGCTATGGCCCCGGCATCTTCGACATGAAGGGCGGCAACTACCTCTCGCTGGAAGCCATCCGGCAGCTGGCGCGCGCCTCCTTCACGACGCCGCTGCCGATCACCGTGCTGTTCACGCCGGATGAGGAAGTCGGCACGCCCTCGACACGCGACATCATCGAGGCGGAAGCCGCACGCAACAAATACGTGCTGGTGCCGGAGCCCGGCCGCGCCGATAACGGCGTCACCACCGGCCGCTACGCCATCGCGCGCTTCAATCTCGAGGCGACGGGCCGGCCGAGCCACGCCGGCGCGACGCTGTCGTCGGGACGCTCGGCGATCCGCGAGATGGCGCGGCAGATCCTCGCGATAGACGCTATGACCACGGAGGACTGCACCTTCTCGGTCGGCGTGGTCCATGGCGGCCAATGGGTCAATTGCGTTGCCACCACGGCGACCGGCGAAGCGCTCTCAATGGCCAAGCGACAGGCCGATCTCGATCGCGGCGTCGAGCGCATGCTGGCGCTGTCCGGCACCAGCAACGACGTCACCTTCAAGGTCACGCGCGGCGTGACGCGGCCGGTCTGGGAGCCCGATGCCGGCACCATGGCGCTATATGAAAAGGCCCGCGGCATTGCCAAATCTCTCGGCATGGAATTGCCGCATGCGAGCTCCGGCGGCGGCTCCGACGGCAATTTCACCGGCGCGATGGGGATCCCCACTCTCGACGGGCTCGGTGTGCGCGGCGGCAATGTCCACACGCTCGAGGAGTTCATCGAGGTCGACAGCCTGGCAGAGCGCGGCCGGCTGATGGCGGGATTGCTGGCGACATTGGAATGACTTGAATCAACATTGCACTGCACAATACGTTGGCAGTGGCGGTCTAAATTTAGCCTTGTCCAAAAATGAGGCGTATCGTACTGCTCGGCCTGTCCACGCGACGACGCGGGAGAGATCGCAACGAAGGCTTTCAGCCTTGGTTGCGGCGCCGACGGAGCAACCGCCCCGGAAACTCTCAGGCAAAAGGACCGTATCGTCAGGACGATCTGGAGAGAGGCTGCGCGATTGCAGGCAATCGCGACGCCCACCGAAGGGGATAGTCCGCTGCAGGATCCGCAGCGGATCAAGCTCTCAGGTACCCGTGACAGATGGGGCGCGCCAACGGCTTCGGCCGGCGGCTAGCCGACTCTAAACACGGGAGCCCCGAACCTCATCATGACTCATATCGCCATCATCGGCGCCGGCATCACCGGCGTCACGACCGCCTATGCCCTGCTCGAACGCGGCTACGAGGTGACGGTGCTGGACAAGCACCGTTACGCCGCGATGGAGACGTCCTTCGCCAATGGCGGACAGCTCTCCGCATCTAACGCAGAGGTCTGGAACAGCACCGCCACGATCCTGAAGGGCCTGCGCTGGATGTTCCGGCGCGACGCGCCGCTGCTGATGAACCCGCGGCCGAACTGGCACAAATACTCGTGGATGAGCGAGTTCGTCGCCAACATCGGCAACTACCGCGCCAACACGATCGAGACCACGCGGCTCGCGATCGAAGCCCGCAAGTACCTGTTCGATCTTGCGGCGCGCGAGGGCATCGACTTCGATCTCGAGCGCCGCGGCATCCTTCACATCTATCGTGACGAGGCCGGCTTCGAATCCGGCCTGCGCGTCAATGCGCTGCTGCAGGAAGGCGGTCTCGACCGCCGCCCGGTGACGCCGGAGGAAATCCGCAGCATCGAGCCGACGCTGCGCAAGGACTATTACGGCGGCTTTTACACGCCGTCGGATGCGACCGGCGACATCCACAAGTTCACCCGCGGGCTGGCGGACGCCTGCAAGCGGCGCGGCGCGACCTTCATCCACGAAGCGAACATCGATTCGATCGCGCGTGCCGGCAGCGGCTTCGTGCTCGGCTGGGCCGATCTTGCCGCGAGCGATGCGGCCGCGCGCGGCATGCTGAAGGCGGACGGTGTCGTGGTCTGCGCCGGGGTTGCCAGCCGTCACTTCGCCGCCCTGCTCGGCGAGCGCGTCAACGTCTATCCGGTCAAGGGCTACTCGAT
>JAEYTQ010000785.1 GCA_023433965.1 Pseudomonadota bacterium
GCTCTACCTCGGCGTTCCCTCGAAGCTGTTCGGAACCGCATTCGTCGATCTTCGCGTGATTCCCGCTGCCGCCCTGATCCTGCCGGCCTTCTGCTCGCTGTCGCTGCCGAGCCGCGCCTGGGGAATGGCGGCGCTCGCCGCGATCAGCGGCATCATCCTGCTCAATCTCGCCGTCGTCCTCGCGGTCTGGCTGTCTTATCGCGCCGACTACGCGGCGATCATCGCCTCGTTCCAGAAGATCGACCGCGGCGCGCGCGTTCTCGTCGGCAGCGCGGAAGACAATGGAGATCCACCGTTTGCCGACCTCACCTCGTATCCGATGTATTACGCGCCGACGCTGGCCGTGCACTATGCCGACGCATTCGTGCCCAACCTGTTCACCGAAGCGGGCAAGCAGCCGGTGCGGCCGCGCGAGGCGGTGCGCGATATCGCCATTCCCTATGGCGGTCCGGTGCCCTCCAGCCTGCTCGCCGCGATCGCGACGGGCCGGCCACCCGCGGGTGCTCCTCAGTTCGTCCGCAGCTGGCACCGGGATTTCGACTACCTCTATGTGCTGGGCTCACCGGCCGCAAATCCGCTGCCGGATCTGCTGGAAGTGCTGCAGACCTCGGAGCGCTTCGTCCTCTACAGGATTCGCCGCTAGGTCCGGCGGGACGACGCCAGGCATGTGGTTCAATATCCCCGCGTTCGATCCACCACATTCTCCAGCGCGCCGCCGGCCTCGAACCGCGCAATCTGCTCGGCGACATAGGCGGAGATCGCGTCCGCGTCGGTATCGGCTGCGTTGTGCGGCGTCAGCAGCACCTTGGGGTGGGTCCAGAACCGGCTGTCCGCTGCTAGCGGCTCCTGCACGAAGACGTCGAGCGAGGCGGCGCCCAGCGTGCCGTCGTCGAGGCAGGCCAGGATATCGGCCTCGTTCTGCAAGCCGCCCCGGCCGGCATTGATCAGCACGGGGGCGCCGAGCGGACTGGTGCGATTGAGCTTGGTGAAGACGTCACGATCGAGGATACCGTCCGTGTCAGGCGTCAGCGGCAGCAGACAGACCAGGATGTCGGTCCTGCGCAGGAATGCATCCATGCCCCCGGTGCCATGGAAGCATTCGACGCCCTCGATCGTGCGCGGGCTGCGGCTCCAGCCGGCGACACGGAAGCCGAGCCGCCGCAGCACATCGGCCGCGTCGGCACCGAGAGTCCCGAGGCCCATGACGCCCACGGTCACCGCGCTGGCCGGCCATTGATAGAGCGGCGCCCAGTGCTTTACGCGCTGCGACTCCCGGAGATAAAGCTCCTGGCGGTGGTGCATCAGCACGTGCAGCACGACATATTCGGTCATGCGGTTGGTGAGATCCGGCACGGCGACGCGCACCAGCGGCACGTCCGGCAGGCTCTTGTCCGCCATCAGCGCGTCAACGCCGGCGCCGAGATTGAAGATGGCGCGCAGATTGGGGAACGCCCCGAGTGCGCCCGGCACCGGCTTCCACACCGCGGCATAATGGACCTCGGCCGGATCGACCCCGGCATCCGGCAGCAGCACTACACGTCGGCCGCCGCAGACTGCATCGAATCGGGCCTTCCAGCGCTCCGGCAGCCAGTTCTGCTGCGTGCTGTTGATCAGGACGGCAAGTGTGCCCATGGTCATTCGAAGTGCCTCTTCAAGTTCCGGTCGAGAAGGCTCTCCTTGGCACGATCTGCCGGATTTTTCTTGCAGATTTTTTCCGCAGTCCTGTCGGGGCGGGGCATATTGGCGCGTCTTTAGAACAGACGAGGAAAGTGCCGCCCATGCTTTACGCCATCCTTTGCTATCACGACGAGGATTTCGTCGGCTCCTGGAGCAAGGACCAGGACGAGGCCGTCATGAAGAAGCTCGCCGTGGTGCAGGAGAAGCTGGCCAGCCAAGGCCGGCTCGGGCCCGTGGCGCGGCTGTTGCCGACCACGGCGGCGGCGACGCTGCGCAAGGAAGACCCGCCGCTGGTGCTCGACGGTCCCTACGCCGAGACCAAGGAGCAGCTGCTCGGCTTCTACATCGTCGACTGCAAGAACCTCGACGACGCGCTCGACGTCGCGCGCGAGCTGGGCGCTGCCAACCCCGGCGGCGCCTACGAGGTGCGTCCCGTCGGCGTGTTCAGGCCCGGAGGAAACCTGACGTGAGCGAGGCCGACACCGCCTGGATCGAGACTGCGCTGACCTCGGCGCGACCCCAGGCGGTGGGCGCGCTGCTGCGCTATTTTCGCGATCTCGACACCGCGGAGGAGGCGTTCCAGAACGCGTGCCTGCGCGCACTCAAGACCTGGCCGCAGAACGGGCCGCCGCGCGATCCCGCCGCCTGGCTGATCATGGTCGGCCGCAACGTCGCGATCGACGAGGTGCGCCGCGCCCGCAAGCAGCAGCCGCTGCCGGAGGACGACAAGGCGATCTCCGATCTCGACGACGCCGAAGGAGCGCTGGCCGAGCGGCTCGACGGCTCGCACTATCGCGACGACATCCTGCGGCTGATGTTCATCTGCTGCCATCCGGGGCTGCCGGCGACGCAGCAGATCGCGCTGGCGCTGCGCATCGTCTCGGGCCTCACGGTGAAGCAGATCGCGCGCGCCTTCCTGGTTTCGGAAGCGGCGATGGAGCAGCGCATCACGCGCGCCAAGGCGAAGGTTGCCGAGGCCGGGACGCCGTTCGAGACGCCCGGCGCGGTGGAGCGC
>JAEYTQ010000001.1 GCA_023433965.1 Pseudomonadota bacterium
TGATACGCGCTACCGTCGGAAGCCGGAACCGGCTCGAGCACTTCGAGCTCGACCAGCTTGCGCAGGCGCGCGCTCAGCATGCCCTTGGCTATGCCGAGGTTCTTCTGGAAATCGCCGAATCGGCGCAACCCGTCGAAGGCGTCGCGCACGATCAGGAGCGACCACCAGTCCCCGATGGCATCCAGCGCGCGCGCCACCGGGCATTCGGCCTCGGAGAAACCCGTTCGCTTCAAGTTCTCTCTCCCATCTGGTTCTAAAATAAGACTAGACAGCAATAGACGCAAGCGGTCTTATAATAGAACCACATTGCGGATGGGAGACGACGGATGATGAGCAGCGATATCGCGAACCGGAAGAATATGCCCGGGACGGCTGGGCTTTCGTCCGCCATGGCACTTCTGCTCGCGCTGGCTTGCGGCCTCAGCGTCGCCAACGTCTATTTCGCCCAGCCATTGCTCGACGCCATGGCCCAGGACCTCGGCATCGCCCCCGCAGCGATCGGCATGGTCGTAACCTTCACACAGATCGGCTACGCGTTCGGCCTGATCCTGATCGTGCCGCTCGGCGACCTCTGGGATCGCCGGCGGCTGATCGTCGGCCAGATTGCACTGTCTGCAACCGCACTCGTGGTCGTCGGCACCGCATCGTCGACGGCCGTCCTGCTCGCGGGACTGACCTTGGTCGGCGTGCTTGCCGTCGTCGTGCAAATCCTGGTCGCCTTTGCCGCAACGCTCGCAACACCGGACGGCCGGGGCCGCGCCATCGGGGCAGTGACCAGCGGCGTCGTCGGGGGAATTCTGCTGGCGCGTTTCGCCTCGGGCGCGCTGGCTGATATCGGCGGCTGGCGCACGGTCTACCTGGTTTCGGCTGGCCTGATGCTCGCCATGGCCATCCTGCTGTTGCGCGTCCTGCCCCGCGGTCCGCACGCGGCAATGGCCGGCTCGTCGTATCTATCGTTATTGCGCTCGACGGCGGCGCTGTTCGCCGAGGAGCCGATCCTGCGCGAGCGCGCCCTGTTTGCGCTCCTGATCTTTGCCGATCTCAACGTGTTCTGGACGTCGATCGTACTGCCGCTTTCGGCGCCCCCTTTCGAGCTGTCGCACACGGCCATTGGACTGCTCGGGATCGCCGGCTTCGCCGGAGCACTCGGGGCCCGCAATGCCGGCCGTCTCGCCGACCTCGGATGGGCCCAACGCACCACCGGACTGTCGCTGATGCTCATGCTCGCCGCTTGGGGCGCGATCGCCTGCCTGCATGTCTCGCTCTGGTTCGTCGTCGCAGGCGTGATCATGCTGGATCTCGGGCTGCAGGCCGTGCATGTGACCAGCCAGAGTCTGATCGTTGCCGCCCGTCCCGACGCAGCGAGCAGGCTGGTCGGCGGCTACATGGTGTTCTACTCGATTGGCAGCGCCGCCGGCGGAATCGCGGCGACCTTGGCGCACGCCATGATGGGGTGGAGCGGCGTTTGCATGCTGGGCTCCGGCATCAGCGCCGCCGCTCTGCTGGTCTGGGTCATCAATGCGAGCAGGATGCAAGAGGCGGCCGGCTGTGTGCTGACGTCCTCGCCGCCGAGGTAAGTGCACGACCCGGAATTAGGCAATCGGCTAACCAGCGGTGCACCGCATCGAGGCAGGATCCTCCCATGAAGCTCCCCACTTCCCCCTTCACCGTCACCGACTGGAGCAAGGTCGAGGCGACCACGCATGCCGGCGAGAGGGGCGAGGCGAAATGGCGCACGCTCGAGATCGGCGATCTCCGGGTGCGGATGGTGGAGTATTCGCCGGGCTACCTCGCCGATCACTGGTGCGACCGCGGCCACGTGCTCTACGTGCTGAAGGGGGAGCTCGATAGCGAGCTGCGCGACGGACGCAAATTCAAGCTCACGGCCGGAATGAGCTACCAAGTCTCGGACTTCGGCGACGCCGCGCACCGGTCCTCGACGACGACAGGCGCCACGCTTTTCATCGTCGACTGAGCCCGCGCGGAGCAGTTCATTTGCAGCGCAAAATAGCAAAGAGGCGCGACATCCCGAGCCACGGGTGGTGCCTTGAAGTGGCCCCAAATTCTCGCTATATTGTGATCATCGATACTTGGCCGAACGACTGGGCCGCTTCGCTTCGTTACCGACGGGCGCGCACGCTTCAGATGACTTCTCCAAACATCGACTGAACAGGATCAAGGGCGCAGCGACGCGTACCGGTCCGCGTGCGTACCCTCTCTAACAAAGGAAATTCCCATGGCTATGGGCACCGTGAAGTGGTTCAACACCCAAAAGGGTTATGGTTTCATCCAGCCGGACGACGGCCAGAAGGACGTGTTCGTGCACATCAGCGCGGTCGAGCGCGCCGGCCTCTCCACCCTCAACGAGGGCCAGAAGGTCTCGTTCGACATCGTCGCCGACCGCCGCAGCGGTAAGTCTTCGGCTGACAATCTCCGCGTCGGCTAACGCCTGCGCACCGTTCTGACCGCGGACGTACCGGCAGAACGCCAGAACTCGAAGGCCTCGCGACCGAATCGGTCCGCGGGGCTTTTGTTTTTTGAGGCCGTCATTGCGGGGCGCCCGCAGGGCGAACCCGGAATCCATCGGGCGGCAGGTTGCGCAGCTTGATTCCGGGTTCTCGCTTCGCGAGCCCCGGAATGACGGCGGACCACTCAGCCGCTTTTTTTGAGGATAGACACGAAAAACCCGTCCGTCCCCGTCCGCCGCGGCGTCATCAGCCAGCCTTCAGCCGACTTCAGCGCGGCCTCGCCAAAAGCTTCCGCCTTGTCCCAGAGCACGCTCGCGGTCTGCTCGGGCGGGACGACCGCGAACTCGCCATGGCGTGC
>JAEYTQ010000037.1 GCA_023433965.1 Pseudomonadota bacterium
CCGAGGGCTGGAATCCGGGCCTGGCGGATACCGCCTGCTTCGCGATTCCCGACGCGCAGGGCTTCTTCGTCGGCGAGATCGACGGCGCGCCGGTCGCGACCGTCTCCTGCGTCGATTACGACGACCGCTTCGCCTTCCTCGGCTTCTACATCGTGCGCCAGCGCTTTCGCGGCAACGGCCATGGCCTGCGCATCTGGAACGCGGCAATCGCCCATGCGGGCGGTCGCGTGATCGGACTCGACGGCGTGGTCGCGCAACAGGAGAACTACAAGAGATCCGGTTTCCGGCTCGCGCATGCCAATATCCGCCACGGCGGCGTGGCCCCGTCGGCGAAACCGCCGGCCGACATCATCAGCCTCGACCAGATCCCATTCGCGATCGTCGAAGCCGACGATGCCACCGTATTCCCGGCAGCACGCAGCGCCTTCCTGCGCGCCTGGATCAACACGTCAGGGCATGTCGGTCGCGCGCTGCTGCGCGACGGCAGGCTGGCCGCATGGGGCGTGGTCCGGCCGTGCCGGATCGGCCACAAGATCGGCCCGCTCGTCGCCGACGATCGCGCCGCGGCGGAGGCGGTCATGCTGGCCTTGCTGGGAAGCACCGGCGGCGGCGAGATCTACCTCGACGTTCCCGCCGTCAATGGCGAGGCGATTGCGCTCGCGCAATCGTTCGGCCTCGCGCCGGTGTTCGAAACGGCGCGGATGTACACGGGACCGATCCGGCCGCTGCGCATCGACCGCGTCTTCGGCGTGACCAGCTTCGAGCTGGGTTAGCTCAGTAGCAGCGCGTGATGTTGACGGTGTGCTCGCTGCCGCCGCGGCCGGGCACCGTCACCTGCTCGGTCGGACAGCTCGGCACATAGGGCCGGTTCGACGGCACCACGTTCGGCGGATAGCGATGCGTCCAGTCCCAGGGCACATCGTACGTGTAGGTGTAGCGCAGATCGGCGGAGAGCGACTGGCTCACATCGGCGAAAGGCTGGCTGTAGCCGGCACCGTCGTTGAAGAAGCCGCCGCCCGGCCAATAGATCCAGGGCGCGCTGCGGCGATGGAACCGGGCGCCCGGCCCGATCGGCGCACGTGCCGCAGCCGGCGGTGGCGCGGCGGTGACGGCACCGGTCGCCGCGGCAACGGCGGGTCCGGCAAAGCTGTCAGTGGAGCTGAGGAGCAGCGCGGCTGCGCTGAGCGAGGCGAACAACGCCCCATGTGATCTGGCAATCATGATACGCACCACACTCGTTTGGCTTTGCGACAACGCTCCCCGCGAGAGGCTAGGCCGGGCCGTCACCCACCCGCAAACGTATTATTAATTATTGGTTAAGGCACGGGATTAACAGGGAACCAAGTGCGGCAGAACGCCCAGAATTTCGGTCTCATTTCAACGGCGTCGTTCCGCGGTCCACCCCTCATAACCAGTTGATCGGAGTTGATCGCCCGCCGCCGAAGCGCCCCGGAACGCTACCGCACTGCAACCGTTGGCTCCCGACACAGCGAAGGAGCATCTCCAATGCAGAACAAGACAAAACTGATCGGTGCAATCACGGCCGCCCTGGTCGTTGGCACCACCGCAGCGTCGGCACAGGGTTTTGACTGGAACGGTCCGCGCGCGGGCTGGGACCGCAGCGCGCCGGCCTACGAGCCGGTTCAGCCGGGTGCGTATTATCCCGACGCCATTGGGCCTTATGGCGCGCTCAACGGCACCAACCATCCGACGCCGAGCTCGACTCAGGGTGACGTCGGTCCCGGCGGCAACAACAACGGCACGCTGACCGGCCGATACCGCAGCTGGTAGCCTCACGGCAACAAGGCCCGCCGCCCTTTCGGGGAGCGGCGGGCCTCTTGCGTGTCAGTGATCTCTTAGCTGCTTGCGCAGCCACTCGAGCATCTCCGGCGACGGTCCGCTGCCTTGTGTCACGATGGCGGTATTACCGCCGCTGCGGCGAACGACCGTCGTGCGCCCGGGCTCCTTCTCGATGCGGACTTCGGCCTGCGCCGGATCACCGCTCTGGGTGATCACCGACGTGCCGTTCTCGTCCTGGACCACCGTGGTGTGGCCGTCGCCGGCTCCCGCCGGCGCCATCAGGGCCACGGTCATGAGCCCCAGTCCCGATGCGAGCAGAAGCAGCTTCATGTCACTCCTCCATCATCATCGGCCGAACTGGAAGATCGCCAGCCAGTTGAACCGCCCGAATTGCCGTACCGCGCCCGTGTTCATGTCTCCGATCTGGAGCAGGAGCGCGTTGGTGGAATTGCCGATCTGGGTGACCTGGGCGGTGTTGCTGAGGCCGGACTGACCAATCGCCGCATTGGTGGTGCCGCCCACCTGGATCACGTTGGCATAGTTGTGCGTGCCGTTCTGGATGATGGTGGCATCCACCGTCCCGGTCCCGCCGATCTGGATCACCCGCGCGATGTTGATCCGGCTGCTCTCCTCGATCGTGACCGGCTGAACGTCGTCGCCGAACTGCACCACGGTCTGGATGCTCACGTTCCGGTTGCTGACGCTGCGCTGGACGGAGCCGGCGCACGCCTGCGTCGCCGCGCCGACGGCAACGAGCATCGCGGCCAGGGCGAAAGCCCGTCCCAACACCTGTTTGCCGCATCGCATCGCGCTTCCCCGTTCGTTGTCGACAGCAGCGAGACCGCCGGCGTGTCACGGGCCGGTCTGAACGATCGTCGACGCATTGATCGTGCCGAACTGCGCCACCGTGCCCGCATTCATCGTGCCGAGCTGGGATATCAGGCTGGTCGTCGACTGCCCCGTCTGGCCGACATAGGCGAAGTTGTTGATCCCGGCCTGTCCGATCGATGCCGAACTCGTTCCGCCGAACTGCAGAACGCCGGTGGCATTGTGGGTGCCGTTCTGTGTCACAGTGGCACTGGTGCTGCCGCCGACCATGAACACGCCCGCCATGTTGAGCTGGCTTGTCTGGTTCAGCACGACGGGCGGTCCGCCGGCCGAGACGATGGTCCTGATGTCGGCCGTCTGTGCTTTCGCCGACGCGGCGCCGGCCAGGTACAGAGCGAGCGTTGCGGCACATGCGCCGCGCAGATGACGTTTCATGACATGCCTCACCACTTCAAATCTGCTCACGGAGCTTGCTGGAGTATCGTCGATCCGTTCAGGATACCGAGCTGTCCGACTCCGGCGGTGTTGTTCGCACCGATCTGGCCGATCAGGCTCGAATTGGAGCCGCCGACCTGGCCCGCCAGTGCAGTATTGGTCGCGGTGGCAGTGGTGCCGCCCTGCGCGATCACCGAGGTGTTGACGGTGAGCAGCAACCCCGTCTGCAAGGTCGTCGCCATATTGGTCGCGCCGAACTGCATCGTCGTGGCG
>JAEYTQ010000054.1 GCA_023433965.1 Pseudomonadota bacterium
CCGGTAGGGCGTGCTGTAGGGCTCGACGCGGAGCGAGGCATTGGCAAGAAGCCCGATCTTGGCGGTCGGCGCTTGCTGCAATTCGCCGTTCGGGCCGCGATGGACGTTGTATTGCCAGCCGGTGAGGTCGCGCTTCTGTGCCAGCGCGCGGGCGACGGCGCTCGCATCGTCGCCGCCCAGCGCCTGAAGCTCCTGTGCCGACAACCCGACGATGATTTCGTCCTTGATGGTGACAATCTTGAACAGGTTCATCTTGATCTCCTGCGCCCATGCGCCTTGAATCGAGAGGGTGAGAAGCGCAACTGCGGCGCCTTTGATGAGATCGCAGCGAGAAAGCATGCCGTCGTCCTTTGGTGCTGACGCGCGCCTGAATCGAAGTGTTTCCAGCCATGGCGCCCGTATCTGCGTGGCCGTGCCGCAACGGCTTGGTCGCTCGCTCGTGGATGGTGGTTCACGGCGGAATCGCATCCGAGCCGGCGGATGCCGGCGCGAGAGCCGCGCCATGATCAGCACCGCGCTACAGCGACCCTCATGCCGGTCATGCAACCGCAGGGATCTGCTCAACAATTACGTGTATACTGCGGAAGGATCGCCAATTCGTGCCGCCAATGTGCATTCACATCCAGAAACGTGGCGGAATGCTGTTACGATCGAGAGCGACCAAGAGCTGTTTGCATGATTGATGCCACTTCTTGACGCAGGTGGGTGACGGCGCCCGATATTCCTGTTATCCGGAATTGTCGTGGCGCGATGCAGGCCGAGCATCGCTACATCTCACGGTTGGGCTTGCGGGGAGGGTTGTTCCCGGGCATAGTTACAACCAGATGGAGCCGCCGTCAGGATGCGGTTCGGCGTGCAACCCTGCGGCCCCCGGGCGGGAGTACGTCGCGATAGGCTCTGTTGCGGCGTTCGGTTCTTGATTGTGAAGACCGATGCTTGTCATAGGTGCGAGATGAAGAACCTCAATTTCGCGGCTGAGTTGCATCTGAAGCTCGGTGTGCCTGCAAGCAGCACTGTCGAAAGCCTGCGCCTGCTCCGTGCCTTCCTGAAGCTCGCGCCTCGGCAGCGTTTCGAAGTGATCAAGCTGATCGAAGACCTCGCGACCGAAGACGCTCTTCCCGAGCACCCCCTGTCCTGAGGCCGGCCGCCGCGCGCCAGCGCTTACGCCGCCCGTTGGCGGCGCCGCCCCGGCAGCGCTCATCCGGCGCGGGCCGCTGGATGGCGGTCCGGCAAGTGTGCTATTCAAATGGGGAAAAGGGAGGAATGAACCATGATCGAACCGAAGATCGAAGTTCCGGCCGAACTGCGTGACTTGGCTGAGAAGACGATCGATCAGGCTGAAAAGGCATTCGGTATGTTCTTTGAAGCCGCCACCAAGTCGATGTCGTCCGTACCCGGGGCCGGGACCGAGGTGTCGAAGCAGGCGCTGGCTTTCACGGAACAGAACATGAAGTCGGCCTTCGAGCATGCGCGCAAACTGGTGCATGCTACCGACCTCCAGGAAGCGATGCGAATCCAGTCTGATTTTCTGCGCAGTCAGTTCACCAGCGCTGGAGATCACATGCGCCAGATGACCGGCAGTCTCATGCAGCCGGGCAAGGACAAGTCCTGATTCAGGACCAGCGCATCACTTGCCCAAAAATTGAACTTGCGCGGCGTGCAGATCCGAACTTCGATGCTCGCGCAGATCCATGACGGGCCACCGAATGAGTTCATTCGCCGTCAGTCATCTCTTCTGCTGATCCCTGTCGGTCCTCCGGCAGGGATTTGCATTTGTGGCAGATATCGTGCCGGGCGCGACCAAAGCGCGACGACATTCGGATGAATCGTCATCGCGCTTCAGGTTATCGTATACGCATGATCTTTCCGGAATACCGCTTCGCGCTTTTCCGGATCATGCTTTAGCGCAATGATGCGATATAGGCTGCGATGTCGCCGGCTTCGGTCCGGCTCAGCGGGAAATTGGGCATCTTCGGGTGCGGATCGAGCAGGAAGAACGCAAGCCGCTCCGGACTGAAATCCGGCTTGCGCGCCACCGAGGCAAAGGAGGGGACGTCGGCGCTCGCCTGGGTCTGGCCGTTCGCAACGACATGGCAGCTTGCGCACCAGCGCTTGGCGAGGTCGGCCCCGTGACCAGCATCGGCCGCGCGCGCAGACGAGGCGCCGACACTCGAGGTTACGGCAAGCAGCAGGCCGATTCGTCGCAAATGCTGGCGCATAGGGTAACCTTCATGCAGTCGTTGCGGCCGCATGCCTATCCGCAACATGATCCCGGAAACTGCGAGAGATCAATGCGAGCGATGATCGACCGCAGCAGTTTGCGCACCGGACGATAGAGATGCCGTACGAAGGCCGGCATTCTGGCCGCGGGCAAACCAAGATGTCGTATATCAGGGCTTGTTGTGTCAAGGCGTCTTGTGTCGAGACCCTTCGTACCGAGACTTTCGATGTATTGGGACACGTGACTCTCCGGGGCCATGGGATCTTGTATCCTGTTGCCTCGGCAGCGCCTTGATCTGCCGCAAAGCGAGTTTGGCCTCATGATCTCCCGGAAGAGCGCGAGCGCGTGCTGGCGCTGTCGCGCAGGAAGCATCGAGCGCCGCACCCGCAGGCTAAAGGCAGCGGGCGTTGCCGCGTTCGGGGCAGAGCCGGAATGCGCTCGACAGCGTGAACAGGAAGCGTGGGCTGCGGCGCGCGTTGTCCGGCGACCGGTAGCTCAAGGGTACGGCGACCCCGAAATCGACGTGGAGATCGTCCGGTAGGAAGAAGCGCACGCCGGCGCCCGCCGATGTGAGCGACAGACCGTCGCTGAGCCTGTAACCATGATTCCAGGCGGCGCCAGCGTCGCCAAAGGCGTAGAGCTGATAGCCGGTCCAGTAGCGGAAATCGAGCTTCTGGTCGAAGCGGAGCTCGAGCGAGCCGGCGAGGCCGTTGTCGCCGCTGATTTCGGCCGCGCCATAGCCGCGGCCGAACGCCGCGCCGCCAAGATAGAACTGCTGCGAAATGAAGAGCGGCCGCGACGCCGTCTGGCTCGCCGCTGCAAGCTTGAGAGACCAGGCATCGTTGATCGTCTGGTAGCGCGTGAACCAGAGGTTCAACACCGAGAAGTTCGAGGAGGCGCCGTCGCGCGACAGCAGATCGTCGCTGAAATGCGAAGCGCCAAATACGTCGAGGCCCTGGCGAAAGGTCACGGTCGCGAAATTGGTGCCGCCGAAGGAATCCTGCAGCCGATAGTCGGCGGTCAGGCTCGCCGTTCTGATGTGATCGTTGTACCAGGGGCCGTAAAGGTCGTGCTCGGATACATTGCTGAAGGCCGTCGCCGCAGTCAGCGTGAGCGTGGAGGACTGGGATTGCAGCGGGACGATGCTCGCGCGCAGCTCTACAGCCTCAGTGGTTGTGATGTCGCTGTCGAGGCGGCGGGCATCGCCTGGCCTGACCGCGCTGTAGAGGACCGAGGCGCCGAGGCGGACCCCGTCGACGCCGACGGGCGTGTCATAGGACAGACGTGCAAAGCCGAGCTGGCGAGGGTCGTTGGCGATCGTCGAGAGGTTGACTGCCAGCGTGTCTCCGGGCGTGAGATAGGAGTTGAATGCGCCGGTGGCGTAGGTCTGCCAAGGGCCGACCGAGGAGGATCCGAGATTGTCCAGGCCAACCGAGGAGAAGACGTGCCAGGTCTTCAAAGAGACGATAAGGCGGAAGCGGCCGGTGACGCCGCCGATCTCTTCAATAGCGGTGTCGGCGATCCGGACACCCGGCCTGCCGTTGATGAGAAAGAGCTGGCGTTCGAGCGTCGGCAGGCGTGATGGATGCTCGGCCAGAATCGGTCCGAGCATCGGCCGGATGCCGAACTGCTCGGCGCCATCGCCTTTCAGCTCGACCTCCACGATGGCGCCTTCGATCACCTGGATACGGACCTGACCATCGGTAATGTCCTGCGGCGGCACGATGGCCCGGCTCAGATGGAAGCCATCGGCGCGGTAGAGATCGCTGATCGCACCGGAGATCGCGGCGAGATCCGCCTGCGAGACCTTCTTGCCGAGATAGGGCTGATAGACCGCGGCAACGCGATCGCGAGAGACGGCGTGGGCGCCGTTGACGCGGACGCCGCGCAGCACGAATTGCGGCTTGGTATCGCCGCCGGTGTTAGGCTGGCCGACTGCCGGCAACCTGACCGGCGGTCGCTCCAGCGTTTCCCGTTCGGTTTGGTTCTCAAAGTATTTCTCGGGCTGCCGAGGATCGAAGCCCGGCTGGTTCGCCCCCTGGGCGAGGACCTGCGGAATTCCGGCAAAGAGGGCGAAGACCGCGAATGCGGTAAGGAGATGCCGTCTCCCCAGCCGCGTAGCCGAGCTTTCTCCGTAGTTTGACGGAGAGGTGGCCCCGCAGTGGGAAGGGTCCATTAGGCGCATGATTTTTCATAGTTTTTTATGGTCAATGATTGGTTAATCCGGCCTCTGCGCTGGTCGCTTCCTGCTAATTCTATCTTGAGTGATTTCGGATACCCCTCAGGCTTGGCTGTAAGCGGACTGAGGTTGGTGATGCTTGGCAGAATTGGAATGCGGGGCGCCTTGTGGGCGGCGCTGATCTTGGGAACCGCCTCCGGCGCATCCGCTGCGGATGGCGGGGGCTGGTCGGTCAGCAAGTCCTCCGGCGAGGTCTGGCTGGCAACGAACGGCGCGCAGCAGGTGTCGCTGGGCCAGGAAGGGACGTTGAAGCCGGGCGACACCATCCGCACCGGACGCAATGGTCGCGTTCTGCTCGTCCGCGGCGAGGAAACCATCCTGATCTCGCCCAACTCGGTGGTCGGCTTGCCGGCCGAGCAGAAGGAGGGGCTCTCGACCACCATCATCCAAAAGGCGGGTTCGATCCTGCTCGAGGTCGAGAAGCGCAACGTCAAGCATTTCGAGGTCGAGACGCCCTATCTCGCCGCCGTGGTCAAGGGCACGCAGTTCAGCGTCACGGTCGGTGCCGGCAGCACCAAGGTCGGCGTGCTCCGCGGCCGGGTCGAGGTCTCCGACTTCAGGACTGGACAAGTTGCTCAGGTGATGCCGGGACAGGCGGCCACGGTGTTCGAGCATGGCAAGCCCGGACTTCGTCTGAGCGGCGCGGGAACGTTGAATCCGATCGAGCAGGGTAAGCCGCGCGCTCCGACGATCGAGCGTGTCCCGGTGCCGAAATCGGGACTGACGGCGCCACGCGATGCCGCGAGCGGTCAGTCCATCCAGGCACTTGGGCCCGTCGACAAGGGCGCCAAGGCCGCAGCTGCACCCAAGGCATCGGGGAACGCGGCCGGCGGACACGCTCCCAAGGCGGGAGTCGTGCGAATTTCGACCGCGCTGGGGGAGGTCAAGCTGAACGTCCACAAGGCGACGCGCGGTCTCGCTCACGGCGGCGTTCCGCCAGGGCAGGCACGTAACGCGAATGCCAGGGTCGACAGTCAGACGGTCTGGAACGATGGCAAGACCGGCCAGCCCGCATCCAACGGCGCGGCAAGCGGCAGTCCGGCCAGCGCGAACGCCACGATCGCCGCAACGACAGCCGGCGCATCCAGCGATGCCCCGCGCGCCAACAACGGAAACGCCGGTGGCAACGGCAATAACGGCAATAACGGCAATAACGGCAATAACGGCAATAACGGCA
>JAEYTQ010000070.1 GCA_023433965.1 Pseudomonadota bacterium
TGCACCTGCGGCATCGCCATCGCCACGCAGCAGGCGATCGCCGCGATCGAGAGCAGCACCGTCAGCGTGTTGGTGGAGAGCCTGAGATCGACCCGCGGCGGCGGCGCGTTGGCATGATCGTGGACCGTGTTGCGGCCCATCTGCGCGCGCAGGATCAGCACCAGCACCGTCATCAGGACGGAGCAGACGACGGCGATGCCGATATGGGTATAGCGCCAGCCGATCTCCTGCGTGCCCCAGCTCACGAGCGGCGGCCACATCGTGCCCGCAACATAGTTGCCGCTGGCGACGATGGTCACGGCCAGGCCGCGATAGCGCTCGAACCAGTGTGAGGCCTCCGCCATCAGCGGCGCGAAAGTCGCCGCGGTGCCGAGGCCGATGAGGAAGTAGGCGACGACGAACTGCCAGAGCTGGCTCGACAGCCCCGCGAGCACGTTGGCGACGCCGAGGAAGGCGATGCTGATCGCCATCGCCGGCACGATGCCGAACCGGTCGGTGATCTTGCCGGCGATCACGCCGCCAAGCCCGAAGCCGAACATCATCATCGTGAAAGCCAGCGAGACCGCGCCGCGCGTGGCACCGAATTCGGTCTGCACGATCGGAATCACGACCACGACCGCCCACATGCCGACGGCGCCGATCGAGCCGATCAGAAGCGCAATGACCAGCCGCATCCAGGCCTGACGCGAATCAGGGCTGAATGAATGAGGCGTCTGTCCTGGATGATTGGGCGCGTGCACGGCCGGAACATGGCCCGCGGATCGCCACGGGGTCAAGCAGCGTGCCGCGATGTTGGGCATGCGCGGTGCACTGCGGTAAGAAGGCGCTTGGCGAAAGTGCGTTTTGCCACTAGTTTGCAATCGGCGTGTGCATCGTTGCCATGCGGAGAACCTATCGTCGGGATGTTGCTGCGTTTGACACGATCGATGCGGATCAAGGTGGGGCGGGTCATCGCCCTCACCTATCTGTTCTGCGTGCTCGCGCCGGCCGCAAGCCTCGCTTGGGGCAGTGCGATGGCGCCGTGCCTCGGTGACGAGGTCATGGCCGCTGATCTCGTTCAGGTGCATCACCCGATGGCCGCGAGCCATGGCGATGCCCCGCATGAGCATGCCGGACCCCACGCGCATCACGACGCCGCCGCAAAAGACGCGCCCGCTCCGCATCACGGCGGCAAGGGAACGATGGGACCGTGCTGTGCGATGATGTGCGTCAGCGCGCTGCCGGCGGATCTGCCCAGCGTCGCCAAGCCGCTTCTGCCCATTTCCGCCTGCGCACCCGAGATCGTGGCCAGCCTGCGCGGCGCGGAGCCGCCGCAGCATTACCGTCCTCCCATCGCCTGATCTGACGCCACGATTCCGGCCGAGCGCGCGTCTGCGCGCGCGAACCTGTGGTCTTGAGATCAGGGATGAGACATGCTGACGCTTTCCAGGGCGAAGTTCGCCGCCGCATCCGCGGTGCGAGGACGAGGCCTTCCATACCATTGGCCGCTGCTGGCCCTTGCCGCGCTGGCACTATCCGGCTGCATGCCGGCAACGACGCAGGTCGCCAGCGCCGATCCCGCCGATCCGGCGGCGAAGGTCGCGCGCCTCGACTACCGCTCGACCATCGCGCCTTATACCAGCCTCCGGCCCGCGACGCCGGCGCCGTGGCGCGGCCGCAACGAGGCGGTGACGCCGCGGCCAAAGCAAGACCAATAGGAGCGCGCCATGACACGCCATCTTGCGCGGGGCCTGCTCGTCCTCACTGCGCTCAGCGTTTCAGGTTGCGCTGCGTTCTCGCCCGACAGCGGCATGACCGAGGTCTCGGAGCTGACCAGCCGGAGCATCAGCAAGGATGTTGCCTTCGTGCGAACGGCCGAGGGAGCCGCCGCGGTCGAAGCCCGCGTTCGCCAGCTGCTGGCGCGGACGCTGACTGCGGACGCGGCCGTGCAGATCGCGCTGCTCAACAACAAGGGGCTGCAGGCGGCCTATAACGAGCTGGCGCTGGCCGAGACCGATCTGGTCGAGCAGAGCCTGCCGCCCAATCCCGTGTTCGCGGTCTCTCGCATCACAGGCAATGGTGCCAGCGAGATCGAGCGCCAGGTGGTCGGCGATATCCTTGCGCTCGCCACCCTGCCGTTCCGCTCCGACATCGCCCGCGACCGATTCCGCGGCGCGCAATTGCGCGCGGCGCTGGCAACGCTGCGGCTGGCCGCGGACGTGCGACGTGCCTATGTCCGCGCCGTTGCCGGCAACGAGATGGTGGCGCTGCTGACGGACGCGAAGGCGACGGCGGAATCGACCGCGCAGCTCGCGGTCAAGCTCGGTGAGACCGGCTCGCTCAACAAGCTCGACCAAGCTCGCGAGCAGGTGTTTTATGCCGAGACCACCGCCGACCTCGCAACCGCGCGCCAGGCCGCGGCGAGCGCGCGCGAAAGGCTGGCCCGCCTGATGGGTCTGTGGGACGACGGTCTCGACTTCCGCCTGCCCAACCAGCTGCCGGCGCTGCCGCGCCGGCCGCAGGCCTTGCCCACGATCGAGGCCGACGCGGTCGCCCATCGCATCGACTTGCAGATCGCGCGGCTGGAGCTTGTGGCGCTGGCAAAGGCCCTGAATCTGACCGAGGCGACGCGCTTCGTCACGCTGGTCGATCTCGCCGGCATCTCCCGCCGCACCCGGGATCCCGAAGGGCCGCCATTCCGCGAGCGCGGCTTCGACGTCCAGTTCCAGATTCCGATCTTCGACGGCGGCGAGGTGCGCGTGCGCCAGGCCACCGAGACCTACAATCTCGCCTTCAACCACCTGACCGAGCGCGCCGTCATTGTGCGCTCCGAAGCGCGCGATGCTTATCGCGTCTATCGCTCCACTTACGACATCGCGAGCCACTATCAACGCGAGATCATCCCGCTGCGGAAGATCATCACCGAGGAGATGCAGCTGCGCTTCTCCAGCATGCAGGTCGACATCTTCGCGCTGCTCACCGAGGCACGGCAGCGCCTGGCGTCGCTGCGCGGCGCGATCGACGCCAGGCAAAGATTCTTCCTCGCTCACGCCGATCTGCAGACCGCCGTCAATGGCGGCTACGCGCCGCCGGCCGGCGGCGACAATCCCACCACCATCGCCGCGGCAGCGCCTGCCGCCGGTGGCCATTGAGATGGAGGCCAGCATGTTTTCCCGACGAGGGTTCCTCGGCAGTGCCGCGCTTGCCGGCGCCTCGGTCGTCAGCGGCCGGGTGCAGGCCGCTTCGATTCCGGAAGCCGTCATCATGGACAAGGCGGTGATGCAGCCGCCGCTGCATCCGGTCAGCGGGCCCGACTATCGCCCCGTGGTCACGCTGAACGGCTGGTCGCTGCCGTTTCGCATGAACGGCGACTGGAAGGAATTCCATCTCGTCGCCGAGCCCGTGGTGCG
>JAEYTQ010000078.1 GCA_023433965.1 Pseudomonadota bacterium
GTGCTCGGCGCGGCGCTGCACTACCTGGTGATCGCGCCGCTGCTGACCGCACCTCCGATCAATCAGCTGCTCGCGACCGGCGGCGTGGTGTTCGTGCTGCAGAGCTTTGCCACCGTCGCCTTCGGCATTGACTTCCGTAATCTCGGCATCCGCCTGCCGGTGCTCGCATTCGGCGACATGAATTTCAGCTACGCTCGGCTGCTGTCCTTCCTCGCTGCGCTGGTCGGCATGGTCGTGGTCTACTTGTTCATGACGCGCACCTTCACCGGCACCGCGATCCGCGCCATCTCCCAGGACCGGCAGATCATGGCGCTGATGGGCGTCGACACCAAGCGGATCTACCTGATCACGTCGGCGCTCGGCGGCGCGCTGGCCGGGCTCGCCGCGTGCCTGCTGGTGCTGCAATACGACGTGCACCCCTTCGTCGGCCTCTCCTTCGGGCCGATCACCTTCCTGATCTGCGTGCTCGGCGGCCTCGGCAATTTCATCGGCGGCTTCATCGCCGCCTTCGTGTTCGCCGAGATCATCTCGCTCGGCGGCCTGTTCTCCGACCTCGAATGGGGCTACGTGCTCGCCTTCGCCTTCTTTATCGTTATGATGTTCATCCGGCCCGCGGGCCTGCTGGCGAGGCGTCGATGACCGGGCAGGGGCGGCTTGCGGCATGGGGCATCGGACTGGCTGCGCTGGTCGCGCTGCCCTTCCTTTATCGCGATCCCTATCACCTGCACATCCTGGTGCTGATCCTGATCTGGTCGTTCGCCTATACCTCCTGGTCGATGATGGGGCGGTTCGGCCTCGTCTCGCTCGGACATGGCGGCTTCATGGGGATCGGCGCCTATGTCACCGCTCTGCTGTGGAATCATCTCGGCCTGACGCCCTGGATCGGAATTCCCATCAGCATGGCCGCGGCGGGCGTGCTGGCGCTGATCGTCGGTTATCCCTGCTTCCGCTTCCGCATCACCGGGCACTATTTCGTGCTGGTGACGCTGGCGCTGTCGGGCATCGTGCTCCAGGTCATCACCGCAACGCGCGACTACACCGGCGGCTCCCTCGGCTACACGCCGGACCGGGCATCGGGCAACAGGCTGCTGGCGCTGCAATTCGACGACAAGACCACCTGGTACCTGATTGCGCTCGCGGTCTGGCTGTTCGGCATCGTGGTCTGGCACTGGGTGGACCGCAGCATGGCCCGCTATGCCCTGGACGCGATCTCGGAAGACGAGGACGCCGCCGCGGCGGCCGGCGTCGACGTCACCGCCGAAAAGCTAAAGATCACGCTGCTCAGCGCGCTGATGACGGCGCTCGCCGGAGCGGTCTACTGCCAGTACCAGATGTTCATCACGCCGGACACGGTCAGCGGCATCGCGGTGTCGCTGCAGATGGTGTTTGCGGCCATCGTCGGCGGGCTGTTCGTCTCGCTCGGCCCGACCGTCGGCGCGATCATCACCATTCTGCTGGCCGAGAGCTTGCGCATCGGTTTCGGCACCAAGGCGGTCGGCTGGGACAATCTCGTCTACGGGCTGCTGCTCGTGCTCTTCATCATATTCCTTCCCAAGGGCATCCTTGGTAGCTTGCTCGACCGATTGAAGAAGCCGCAACGCAAGGTGCCCCGCGCTCATGAGCAAGAAGCCGTCCAAATCGCTCGCCCAGGAGCTTGACCGCTACATCACGCCATTCCGCTATGATGGCTCCGGCAAGTTTCACCTCAAGGACCACCACACCGCCGAGAAGGGCGATCTCGACAAAGAGAGGGCGCAGGCGATCCTCGACGCCAACAAGAAACGGCTGATCGCATTTCAGGAAAAGCTCTACGCGCAGGACCGCTGGTCGCTGCTGATCGTGTTCCAGGCGATGGACGCGGGCGGCAAGGATAGTGCGATCAAGGCGATCTTCGAGGGCATCAATCCGCAGGGCTGCGAGGTCCACGCCTTCAAGGCGCCGAGCAGCAAGGAGCTCGACCACGACTTCCTCTGGCGCCACGCGGTCGCGCTGCCCGAGCGTGGCCGCATCGGCATCTTCAACCGCTCGCACTACGAGGAGTGCCTGGTGACGCGGGTGCATCCGGAGATCCTCGCCAAGGAGAAGCTGCCGCCGAAGCTCGTGACCAAGAACATCTGGAAGGAGCGGTTCGAGGACATCTCCGCCTTCGAGCGTTATCTCTGCCGCAACGGCACCGTGGTGCTGAAGTTCTTCCTGAACGTGTCAAAGGAGGAGCAGCGCCAGCGCTTCCTCGAGCGGCTGGAGCAGCCGGCCAAGCAGTGGAAGTTCTCCATGGACGACATCAAGGAACGCGCGCTGTGGCCGCGCTACCAGGCGGTGTACCAGGATATCGTCCGTCACACGGCGACACCGCATGCGCCGTGGTACGTCGTGCCTGCCGACCACAAATGGTTTGCCCGCGTCGTGATCGGCTCGGTGATCAACGCAGCGCTCGAAAAGCTCGACTTGCGCTTCCCCCGCGCCGACAAGGCCTCGCTGACAGAGTTCGAACAGGTGCGCAAGGCGCTGGAGAAGGAGGGCAATGGAGATAGGGGAGGCAAGGGAGTGAAGTGAGAGCCAGCCCGCCCTCCGACCGCAAAACCGTCAACTTCGCGCTCCAGGGCAGAGGCGCGCACGGTGCCTTCGTCTGGGGCGTACTCGACCAGGTGCTCGAGGACGGCAGGCTTGCGATTGAGGCGATCAGTGCCACCAGCGCCGGCGCGATGAACGCGGTGGCGTTGGCGTCCGGCATGGCGAGCGGCGGCGGGGAGGCTGCGCGGGAGAGCCTGCACGCATTTTGGTACGAGGTGTCGCGCATGGACATGGCGTACGATCTGCTGTCGCCGCTGAACCAGTGGATCCAGGCCTTGAGGCTGCCGCCGGAATATCACCCGTTCCACGCCGTCATCCACACGCTGACGCACACGCTGCCGCCGAGCCTGCTCAATCCCTTTCATTTCAATCCCCTCCGCGCGCTGCTGCAGCGGGTCGTCGATTTCGACCGGCTCAATTCCTCTCCCGAGGCGCCGCAGCTGTTTCTCAACGCCACCAACGTCCGCACCGGCAAGATCAAGGTGTTCCAGAGCCCGCTCCTCACAGCGGAAACCGTGCTCGCCTCGGCCTGCCTGCCGCCCTATTTCCAGGCCGTCGAGATCGAGGGCGAGCATTATTGGGACGGCGGCTATCTCGGCAATCCCGCGATCTACCCGCTGATCTACCGCAAGGGC
>JAEYTQ010000092.1 GCA_023433965.1 Pseudomonadota bacterium
TTCGACGTGCCGTTCGACCTCAATGCCTATCCCTACACGCTGTCCGGAGGCCAGCAGCAGACGGTTTCGATCCTGCGCGCGCTCGTGACCGAGCCCGAAGTGCTGTTCCTCGATGAGCCGTTCTCAGCGCTGGACTACGAGATGACGCTGTTCATGCGCGAGCGCCTCCAGCACATCTTCATGAAGCTGAAGACGACGATGCTGCTGGTGTCGCACGATCTCGAAGAAGCCATCCAACTCGCCGACCAGGTCGTGCTGGTGACGCGGCGGCCGACGCGAGTGGCGGAGATCGTTCCGGTGGATTTGCCCTGGCCGCGCGACCTCGACGTCACCACCGGCGAGGGGTTCATCAACCTGAAACGCCATTGCCTCGACCGCTTCTGGCGCGAGGTCAAGCGAGACTAATTCAATCAACCTTCGACAGATGGAGATCAACATGACGAAGCGCCGTTTTCGCGCTGCCGCCGTCCAGACGCTCGCCCGTTTGGGGGACTTCGACCACAACATCGCGCTCGCCACCCAATATGTCGAGGACGCGGTGAGGCAGGGCGCCGAGCTGGTAGTGTTCCCCGAATGCATGGACACCGGCTACCTGTTCGATTCCGCCGAGCACTGCCGCGAGCTCGCCGAGACGATGAAGGACGGCCCGTTCGTGACGGCGTTGGCTGCGTTGGCCAGGAAGCACGGCATCTACATCGCCAGCGGCGTGACCGAGTGGGATCCCGACAAGGAGAAGATCTTCAACACCGGGATCATGTTCGGCCGAAACGGCGAGACGGTCTGCCACTATCACAAGCAGTTCCTCGCCACGCACGATCAGAACTGGTTTGCGTTCGGGGAGCGCGGCTGCCCGGTGGTGGACACCGACCTCGGTAAGATCGGCTTGCTGATCTGTTTCGACGGCCGCATTCCCGAGATCTTCCGCGCGATGACGATGCAGGGTGCGGAGGTCATCGTCGACATGGCGAACTTCTTCGCCATGGACCAGGCGGACATGTGGGGCCCGGCCCGCAGCTACGAGAACGGCGTCTGGCTCGTGGCGGCGACCAAGGCTGGCTATGAGCGGTCGATCTACTATCCCGGCGGCAGCATGATCGTCGATCCCAAGGGACGGGTGCTGTCGAAGGTGCCGTACGATACGCACGGCATGGCCATCGCCGATGTCGATCTCGACGCCGCGCACGACAAGTCGATCTATGCGGCGAACGACAAGATCGCCGACCGCCGTCCCGAGACTTACGGTCTGATGGCCCTGCCGTATGAGAGGACGCCGGTCTACCGGATCGCGGAACAGCCGCTGATCCCCGCGAAATCCGTCGCCAAGGTCGCGGCCGTGCAGATGCACGTGACCGGAGACACCGCGGCCGCGGAGGTGTTCGACATGATCGATCACGCCGCCAAGCTCGGTATCAAGGTTCTCACCCTGCCGGAATACGCGTTCTGCCCATCCGCCATTCCGAACGCGGCGGAAGCCGCTGCCCTGGCTGACCAGACCACGTCGCTGCTGGCCAGGACCGCGGCGATTGCGTCCCGCTATCAGTGCCTGATCGCATTGCCGACGGTCGAGCGGGCCGCCGCCGGTCTGTACGTCACGACGTTCCTGATCAGGCCGGACGGGAAGGAGGTCGGGAAATATCGCAAGACCCATCTGACGGCCGAGGAGCGCAAATGGGCGAAGGCGGGCGACGACTATCCGGTGTTCGAGACGCCGTTCGGCCGCATCGGCATCATGTCCGGCTATGATGCCGTATTCCCCGAGGTCTCGCGTTGCCTCGGCATTGCGGCGGCGGACGTCATCCTGTGGCCGGCCTCGCTGCGCGAGCCGTTCGAACGGGAGCTGCTGGCGATCCCGAGAGCCGAGGACAATCGGGTGGCGGTGGTGCTGGCGAACCGCGTCGACTCGCCCTATCCGGGCGGCAGCCTCGTGATTCCACCGACCGGCTTTCCACTCTGGGACATCAACGTGGTCGCACCGCGCGTCTTCAAGCTGGGCGCCGTGATGCCCAAGCACATCGATCTTGCCGTCTGCCGGCAGAAGCTGATGATCCCGAAGGTGGACATGTTCGCCAACCGTCTCGTCGAGACCTACGCCCCGATCATTGCCGCCTGACGATTGCCGTGCCGGCCGATATGCCCGAAACTAGCGAGTGTTAGATGCCGAAGCTCGCGAACGGGCATATCAGGACCGAGATGGCGAAGGCTGCGCGGACGCTGCGCTACAATTGGGACGACGTGATCTTCTTCCTGGAGGTCGCGCGCACCCGAAATCTGGTTCGCGCCGGCCAGAAGCTGAAGGTCGACCACACCACCGTCAGCCGGCGGGTGAGGGAGCTCGAACGCAGCCTCAACACCACGCTGTTCAAGCGCAGCAAATCAGGCTTCGCCCTGACCGAGGCGGGGCTGCGGCTGCTCCAGTTCGCCGAAGGCATGGAGAACAACGCCAACGCCATAATCGAGACGGTGGTCGGCTCCGAGAAGGCAGACGCGGCCGGCGCTGTGCGCATTGCCGCCATGGAAGGCATCGGCAGCATGTACCTGACGAGCTGCATGGCCGCCTTCAGCAAGGCCTGGCCCTCGATCCAGGTCGAGCTGATCACCGATACGCGCCTGCTCGACATGACGCGGCGCGAGGCCGACGTTTTCATCAGCTTCTTCAGGCCAAAGGGGAGGAGGCTCTCGGTCAAGAAGATCGGGGAGTTCAGGATCTTTCTCTACGCCTCCAGTGCCTACCTGCAGCGCGCGGGGATGCCGTCCGACCTGAAGGACCTCGACAATCACGATTTCATCGATTTCATCGACGAGCACATCCAGCTCAAGGAGAACCGCTGGCTGTCCGATATCCTGCGGCCGGCCCATGTCGTGTTCCGCAGCACGAGCCTAGTCTCGCAATATGTGGCCGCATCGAACGGGCTCGGCATCGCCATGCTGCCGTCCTACGTGGCCGCCCACAACAAGGACCTGCGCCCGGTTCTGCCCAGTTACTTCTCCGTTCGCGACATCTGGCTGTCCGTGCACGAGGACCTCTTGCACATCGCCCGCATCAAGGCGGTCATGGGCTTCCTCGAGAAGCGCATCGCGGCCGATGCCGGCCACCTGATGTCGGCCACGCATCACGCCAAGGCGTGAGAGAAGCGCTGATTTGAGGCGTGCGTTTCGGTGCGGTAGCGGGGTACGCAGACGAGATCATCGATCGGACGAAAAACACGAGGTAAAATAACCCTCAGCCTACTGTGCATGGGGTTGTTTTCGCGCGTTGATCGGGCAGGCGGCCCGGCCGGCCGCTTCGCCTCAGGCCCCGCAGATGATCACACCATACCAGCCGAGCCCCCGATAGGTTTCATATCCGGGCGTGGCATGGAACGCGACCAGCGTGCCCGTACGGTCGTGATAGAAGCCGGAGCGCTGGCCATTCAGGGAAAGCGAGATGCGCTCGCTGAGGATGCCCTGTCCGTCGGAAGCTGCAATCACGCGAAAATTGGAATCGACCAGCAGCACGCGCGCCTTGTCGCTGTCGCCGACCCGGACGCCTTGCACGATGGCGCGGGCCTGCGGCTCCCAGTCGAAATGGATGGCGAGCACGCCGATCGGCGCGCCATGGGCCTGGCCGCCGGCGCGGACGCTGGCGCAATAGGTCGCGACCTGCGCATTGCCGAGCAGCGGCTGGTTCTCGACGTCTCCAGCGACATAGTCGTCGCCGGAGCGCAACGACCGCGCCTCGCGAAACCATTTGGTGTGGGCGACGTTCTGGCCGACGACGCGGAAGCGGTCGGCCCGGCCGTTCGAGATGACGTTGCCGTCGAGATCGCAAAGCCAGAGGTCGAGATAGACGGTGTAGGCCCCCAGGATCACGCCGAGGCGCTGCGAGGCGTGGGAGACGGTTGCAGCACCGGGCGAGGCCGCGCAGTCGACCACGGCGGAATCGGTCGCCCACCAGCGCACGTCGCAGGTGCG
>JAEYTQ010000098.1 GCA_023433965.1 Pseudomonadota bacterium
CGGTTTCCACCGGGCGCGCTGTCGCGTCTATACGGCTCGAAGGCGCGCTACATCGCCGGCAGCTTGCTGACGAACACGTTCAGCGTGCCGCCGGCTTCGGCGACGACGCGGAGCGTCTTTGAATCGAAGGCGATGTCGGCCAGCGTCAGGCTGTCGATCCTGGCATCGACCTTGAGGCCGTCCTCGTTCTTCTGGTAGTCGGCGATCGCGGCGGCGATTTTCTCGCGCGCATTGGCCGCGATCGGCTTCAGGTCGAGCGTCGCCCTCTGGAGCAGGGCCTGCTGCATCTGCGGCACAGCCGCGCGCGCGGCGGCGCCGAGCAGGCCGAAGGCCGCCTCGGATTCCACCGCGAGCTCGATGTCGGTCAATCGCAGCGTCTGTTGCGCCTGGTCGAGCACCGGCCGGCCCCAGATGTGCACGGTTGCCTCGGCCCCGAGGCCGAACCAGCTCTTCTTCTCCTTGGCGCGCACCAGAAGCGAGATCAGCAGCCGCTCACCCGACGGCGTCACGTTGGCGCTCCTGACGGTGACGTCGACCGGGCCGGAGCCGTCCTCGGGATAGGTGCGGCCGACCATCTGCGCTGCGATCAGCTTGTTGATCTCGGTGAAGGGCACGTCGATCGGCACGCCGATGTTCACGCCCGTGCCGGTGGGCGGCACGATCGAGATCTTGTCCGGGAAGGGACAGTCGGGCTTGGTCGGCGTCGCGGTGACGCGTGTCTCGGCCTCCAGGCCGAGCAGCAGGGTCACCGCCTGCGCGTCGACGCGCGGCTGCGCCGCGATGGCGCGGATCGGCTTCATCTCGAGCCAGAGCGGCGGCAGTGAGGAGCCCGAGCCCTGCAGCGGAATCGAGCGGCAGGCCTTGGCCCATTGCACTTTCGCGTTCTCGCGCAGCGAGGGATCGTTGCGGATGCGTTCGGAGACGATGCTGATCTGCTCGCCGACATTCTTGTCGATCAGCGGCTTCACTTGCGCCGGCACGTTGACCCTGGCGCCGGCGACGTTGAGGTTGGTGTCGCCGAGATTGACCTGGGCGGCGAGATTGGGCTCCAGATGCCAGGCGGCCGCGAGCTTGGGGCGCGAGGTGACGACCACGTTGCCCTTGATCTCGGCGCTGGCGTTCAGGTTCTTGATGTTCACCGCGCCGATCCGCTTCGCCGCGTCACCGCCGAGCACGCTGCCGAGCGCATCGCCGAGCGCGCCGGTGGCTTTCGACGACAGCGAGCCCGTCACGTTCAGCTTGCCGGTGAGCGGCGTCGAGATCGTCAGCACGTCCTTGTCGCCGCTGGCCGCCATCGGCCCGCGCATGGCGGACCAGCCGATGTCGGCGTTCTCCAGGATCTGCGAGATCGGGTTCTCGGCCTTCCCGGCGAAATTGCGCGGTGCGGCCTTCTCGGCCTGCTCGCGGATCGCAGACAGTGCGATCGCGACCGGCGCGATCACGATGGAGCTCTTCGACGCCGGCGGCAGCGGCGGCAGCTGCGCGACCGGCGGCGCCGGATTGGTCGCGCGCGGCGCGAGCCAATCCATCGCCTTCAGGCTGACGAAGAACGACGCCGCGAGCACTGCGACGCCGATCAGGATAGTCTTCAGATTCCAGGTCAGACGCATCAATCCCCCAAGCGGCCCCGGCGGGGATTTTACAGGCCGCGCGAGGAGGGCGCTAGAGCGCAGCGATGGGGTGGAATTGGGGCGAACGGATCAACGGCCGAGGGCGCGGCCCGGCCACGCCACAGCCAATCACGATCGAAGTTAACGCCTGGGGCGGCGGACCGCTCTCACCTTGCCGCGATTTCCGCCGCCGCAGAAGAAGCGGTCCCCGCCGTCGGACTCCAATCCCGATATGATCGTCCCGGCAGGCATGTCGAGCTGCTCGATCACCTTGCCGGTCTCCGGCTCGATCCGCCGCAAATCGCTCTGCTCGTTCTCCCAGGTGCCGTGCCAGAGCTCGCCGTCGACCCAGGTCACGCCGGTGACGAAGCGCTTGCTCTCGATGGTGCGGAGGACCGTTCCGGTTTCGGGGTCGACCTGATGAATCCTGCGCTCGCGATATTGCCCGACCCAGAGCGAGCCCTCGGCCCAGGCCAGGCCGGAATCGCCGCCGCCGCCCGGCGCTGGAATCGTGCCGAGCACCTTGCCCGAGGCCGCATCGATCTTCTGGATGCGATCTTCGGCGATTTGGAACAGGTGGCGGCCGTCGAACGCCGTTCCCGCATGCGCGGCGACGTCGATGGAGCGCGCGATCCTGCCGCCCGCCGGATCGAGCGCGTTCAACTTGTCGCCGGAGGCGAACCAGACATGCTTGCCGTCATAGGTGACGCCATGCACGGCCTCGACGCCTGGAAAGGGCCCATACTCGGTGATGATCTCGGCGGCTGAACGTTTCATGTGCGCGATCCCTGTGTTCAATGCGCATCCTACGTCTTCACCAGCGGTGTGGGGAGTAACAAGCCTGTCGGGAAACCCGGAACGGGCGGTGTCATCCAGCGCCGCGCCCGTCCGTGTCCGAACGACTGCACCTTGCCCGACCGCGCCAGCTCTTCGAGGCCGCGCTGCACGGTGCGCGGACTGATGCGAAGCGCAAGCGCGAGCGCCGAGCTCGACCATGGCTCGCCGTCGGCGAGAAGGGCCAGCACGGCGGCGAGCTTTTCCTCGGTGGGCCGCGCCAGCACGAGGACGTCGCGCGTCTTCCGCGGCGCAAGCACGAAGCCCCGTTTGGTCGCGCTGATATCGGCGAGAGGCTCGAGCTTGGCGCGGAGGCGGCCGATCTCGACGCGCAAGCGCGCGCGGTGCGATTCGTCGGCATGCCTGGCTTGAAAGGCGCCCGATATCAGCGCCTCTCGCGCGACATCCGCAGGCCATGCCTGCGCCAGCAGGCGTGCGAGCGCGAACAGCACGGGCCGCGTGCCGAGCGGCACCGCGACGCCTTGCCGGCGCACGACATGATGGAAGGCATCCACGACGAGCGCCGTCGAGGTCGCCAGGCTCTCGACCTCTCCGAGCAGCA
>JAEYTQ010000180.1 GCA_023433965.1 Pseudomonadota bacterium
GCCGAGACGGTGAACGGGCTCGTGCCGGAGCTGAAGGCGCGCGGGGTCGAGGCGATCGTGGTGTTGATCCACCAGGGCGGCGAGCCCGCCGGCGACTACAACGAATGCCCTGCCATCACCGGGCCGATCGTCGACATCGTCAGGAAATTCGACCGTGCCGTCGACGTCGTCGTCAGCGGCCACACCCATCGCGCCTATGTCTGCGATATCGACGGGCGGCTCGTCACCAGCGGCGACAAATACGGCACGCTGGTCACCGCGATCGACCTCAAGCTCGATCCGGCCACGCGCGACATCGTCGGCGCGAAGGCCGAGAATGTCATCGTCGCCAATGCCTCGCTCGCCAGGGATCCCGAGCAGACCGCCTTGATCGACGCCTACGACAGGCTCTCTGCGCCGATCGCGAGCCGCCCGGCCGGTTCGGTGACGCAGACGCTGTCGCGCGTGCCGAACGAGGCCGGCGAAAGCGCGCTCGGCGATGTCATTGCCGACGCTCAATTGTTCGCCACCCGCGAGGCGAAGGATGGCAGCGCTGTCATCGCGCTCACCAATCCCGGCGGCATCCGCACCGACATCGTCCCGAAGGAGAATGGCGCAATCACGTTCGGCGACGTCTTCGCCAGCCAGCCGTTCCGCAACCGCCTCGTCACCATGACGCTGACGGGCAGACAGCTTAAGGACATGCTCGAGCAGCAATGGCTGGACCCGAAGCGGCCGCGGATTCTCCAGGTGTCGAACGGGTTCAGCTATACCTGGGATGCATCAAAGCCATTCGGAGAGCGCGTCAGCCTCGAGAAGATGACGCTGGGCGGCAGGCCGATCGAAGCTGGAAGCGGCTACCGCGTCACCCTCAACGATTACCTCGCCGTCGGCGGCGACGGGTTCAGCGTCGCCAAGGAGGGCACGGCGCCGCAATATGGCGGCTATGACGCCGACGCGCTGTTCGCTTTCTTCCGGGCGCACGGGCCGGTCGGTCCGCTGCCGCTCACCCGCATCCTGCGCGTGAATTGATCCGGATCAAACCGGCAGCCCTTTGCCATTCCGGGCCAAGCGCCTAGATTGGGTTTATGCATTGCGTTTTGGCGCCGGATGCGCCAACGACGTCGAAAGCCCGTTCCCCGTGAGGCCGACCTGATGAGCACGCTTCTCCTTTCCCACAAGGCCTGCCTCGACCATGTCACGCCGCCGGGACACCCTGAGAGGCCGGATCGTCTGCGCGCGGTGGAGGAAGCCCTGTCGCATGAGCGCTTCCAGTTTCTGGTGCGCGGAGAGGCGCCGGAGGGCGATCTCGATCTCGTCACGCTCTGCCACAACGAGCATTACGTCACCGAGCTGCGCCACATCGCCCCGACCAGCGGGCAGGTCTATGTCGACGGCGACACCTCGATGTCCCCCGGCACATGGGACGCGGTGATGCGCGGCGTCGGCGGCGCGGTGGCGGCGACCGAGGCCGTGATGAACGGCGAGCATCGCAACGCCTTCGTCGCGATCCGACCGCCCGGCCATCACGCCGAGATCGGCAAGCCGATGGGCTTCTGCTTCTTCGACAACGTCGCGATCGCCGCGCGCCACGCGCAGCGCAAATTCGGCATCAAGCGCGCGGCCATCGTCGATTTCGACGTGCACCACGGCAACGGCACGCAGGACATCTTCTGGTCGGACCCGACCGTGATGTACTGCTCGACGCACCAGATGCCGCTGTTTCCCGGCACCGGCGCCAACAGCGAGCGCGGCGATCACGAGACCATCGTCAATGCGCCGCTGGCCTCCGAGGACGGCGGTCCGGAATTTCGCTCCGCGTTCGAGAACCTCATCCTGCCGCAGCTGGAAAAATTCAGCCCCGAGCTTCTGATCATCTCCGCCGGCTTCGACGCGCATTATCGTGATCCGCTGGCTTCGCTGAACCTGCGCGCGGAAGACTATGCCTGGGTGACGCGCAAGCTGATGGACCTCGCCGACAAGACCGCGGGAGGCCGCGTTGTGTCGGTGCTCGAGGGCGGCTATGACCTGCAGGGATTGAAAGAATCTGTTACGGCGCATGTCGGCGCTCTGATGGGCGCTTGACGCACCCGCCACATTACGCCCGCAAAACCCTGCTTTCTCCCACCTGCAGCGGATCGGGCAATCGGAAACGGATATGGCCGAAAACACTCAAGTCGACGTCTCCAGGCTCACCTTCGAGCGCGCGATCGAGGAACTCGAAACGATCGTGAAGCGGCTCGAGGACGGCAAGGTGCCGCTCGAGGAGTCCGTGACGATCTATGAGCGCGGCGAGGCTCTCAAGCGACGCTGCGAGGAATTGCTGCGCCAGGCGGAAGCGCGCGTCGACAAGATCACCACAGATGCCTCCGGCCAAGCCACCGGCACTGCGCCGCTCGACGTCCAGTAGAGCCGGCGGGTCAACCAGAACAGCTCGCGGAACTTGCGTCCGGGGATTTCGCCCCCGGAGTCCGGCGGACACCGCGCTCCTTCCCGAAAATTCTGCCGCGGAACCCGGCAGGATTGGATCCCTGCCCCGGGCGCCAGGGTTAACCACTCTGGCCCGCCGGTTGCACCTGCATACCCCCAATCGGTCCGGCGGGTTGGCTTTGGCCCCAGCTTTGGTGTAAAGCTGCGCGGAGTGTGGCTTTTGCTAGCCTTGCCTGGGCACCGATTGCCGACGACAAGTGCTTCAAACTGCTAATGAAATTGGCTTGGGACGGACGAAGCCGATCTAAGTGACAGGGATCACAGAGACTGAACCGGAACACACCTAAGCTGACCTAAGCTTGAAGACGGGGCTTGCCCCGTGCAGGTGGCTCCGACGGTTTGAGGACTCGCGCTGCGCCGATATTGTGCAAACCCATCGCGCACCGGAATGACCTTCCGGCGCTGACAAATTGGAAATCGCCGTGAACGCATACAGTAAGACGCCGCTTCTCGACACCATCCGGACGCCGGAAGATCTTCGCAAGCTCAAGATCGAGCAGGTTCGTCAGGTCGCCGACGAGTTGCGTCAGGAGACCATCGATGCCGTCTCGGTGACCGGGGGTCACTTCGGCGCCGGTCTCGGCGTCGTCGAGCTTACCACCGCGATCCATTACGTCTTCGACACGCCGCGCGACCGGCTGATCTGGGACGTCGGCCACCAGGCCTATCCGCACAAGATCCTCACCGGCCGGCGCGACCGCATCCGCACCCTGCGCACCGGCG
>JAEYTQ010000239.1 GCA_023433965.1 Pseudomonadota bacterium
TGATCTTTCCGCTCACCTGGCTGCGCGATTACATCCAGGCGATGGGCCAGCCGGTCTGGGCCGATTTTGCGGTGACGGCCGCGATCGCGTGCCTGATCGCCTTCGTTCTTGGCGGCGGCGTTCGCTCCGGCGGACGGGCTCTGGCATCGAGCATCGCCACCTTCGTCACCATCGCCATCGTCATCAGGCTGATGGCGCTCGATCAGGGCGGATTACCGATCGTCTCGACTAATCTTTGGGGTGGCCTTCTGGTGACGCTGGTGGTCTCCGTCACCGGCATCGTCACCTCGCTGCCGATCGGCATTGCACTCGCGCTCGGCCGCCGTTCGACCATTCCCCTGATCCGGATATTTTGCATCGCCTTCATCGAGTTCTGGCGCGGCGTGCCGCTGATCACCGTGTTGTTCTTCGCCACCTACATGCTGCCCTTATTCCTGCCCGGCAATTTCACCGTCGACGGTCTGGTGCGCGCGCTGATCGGCATCGCGCTGTTCACCGGCGCCTATCAGGCCGAGAACGTCCGCGGCGGGCTCGCCGCGATCCCGCGCGGGCAAACCGAGGCGGCGGCCGCCCTTGGGCTCTCCTGGTGGAAGACGACCTCGCTGATCGTGCTGCCGCAGGCGCTGCGCCACGTCATCCCAAACCTCGTCAACAGCTTCATCTCACTGTTCAAGGACACCTCGCTGGTCTCGATCGTGGCGCTGTTCGATCTGTTGGGCTCGCTGCGTGCCTCGTTTTCGGATCCGAAATGGTCGACGCCGTCGACCGCGTTCACGGGCTTCGCCTTCGCCGGGATCATCTATTTCATCTTCTGCTTCGGCATGTCGCGCTACTCGCTGTTCGTCGAGCACCGCCTCAACGCTCACCGTCGCAACTGATCGAGGCCGACATGCCCGACTCCATCGTCAAGATTTCCGGACTGAACAAATGGTATGGCGACTTCCACGTCCTGCGTGACATCGACCTTTCGGTCCAGAAGGGCGAGCGCATCGTGATCTGCGGTCCCTCGGGCTCGGGCAAGTCGACCTTGATCCGCTGCATCAATGCGCTGGAGGAATTCCAGGAGGGCAAGATCGTCGTCGACGGCATCGACCTCGGGCCGAACCTCAAGCACATTGACGCGGTGCGCCGCGAAGTCGGCATGGTGTTCCAGAGCTTCAATCTGTTTCCGCATCTGACCGTGCTCGACAACTGCACGTTGGCGCCGATCTGGGTCCGCAACATCCCCAAGAAGGACGCCGAGGCGACCGCGATGAAGTTCCTGGAGCGGGTCAAGATCCCGCACCAGGCCCACAAGTTTCCGGGTCAGATGTCCGGCGGCCAGCAGCAGCGCGTCGCCATCGCCCGGGCCTTGACCATGAATCCGAAAGTCATGCTGTTCGACGAGCCGACCTCGGCGCTCGACCCGGAGATGGTCAAGGAGGTGCTCGACACCATGGTCGATCTCGCCGAGGAGGGCATGACCATGCTCGTCGTCACCCACGAGATGGGTTTTGCCCGCGAGGTCGCCAACCGCGTCGTGTTCATGGACGCCGGCCAGATCATCGAGGCCAACACCCCGAACGAGTTCTTTGCCGCCCCGCAGCACGCCCGCACCAAGCTGTTCCTGAGCCAGATCCTGCGGTGAGCCGAGATTCCTCCAGCTCACGTCGCGGTTCGAGGGCGAGCGGCGATCACACGAAGGGCGGCTTGATGTTGCTGCGCTTCTCCAGCCACTCCGGCACCGGCAGGTTCTTGGCGCGCATGAAGTCGGCGTTGAACAGCTTCGACTGGTAGCGGCTGCCGGAATCGCACAACATGGTCACGACCGTCTTGCCGGGTCCGAGCTGCTTCGCGAGCCGCATCGCGCCGACGACGTTGACGCCGGTTGAGCCGCCGAGGCACAGCCCCTCGTGCTGGAGCAGCTCGTAGATGGCGCTGACGGCCTCATTGTCAGGAATGATGTAGGCTTCATCGACCTGGGCGGTCTCGACGATCGCAGTCGCGCGGTTGAGGCCGATGCCCTCGGTGATCGAGCCGCCGGGCGTCGCCTTGGCTTCGCCGGTCCTGAAATACTCGTACATGCCGGCACCGTGCGGATCGGCGCAGGCGATGCGGATGTTCTTGTTCATCTCTTTCAGACGACGGCTGACGCCGGCCAGTGTGCCGCCGCTGCCGACCGAGCAGACGAAGCCGTCGACCTTGCCGCCGGTCTGCTCCCAGATCTCGGGTCCGGTGGATTCGTAGTGGGCCTTGGCGTTGTCGAGGTTGTTCCACTGATCGGCAAACAGCACGCCATTGGGTTCGGTCTTGCGCAGCTCGTCGGCGAGACGGCGACCGACGTGCTGGTAGTTGTTGGGATTAGCGTAAGGAAGGGCCGGCACCTCGATCAGCTCGGCGCCGCACAGCTTCAGGAAGTCCTTCTTTTCCTGGCTCTGCGTTTCCGGGATCACGATCAAGGTCCGATAGCCGCGCGCGCTGGCCACGACCGCGAGGCCGATGCCGGTATTGCCGGCGGTCGCTTCCACAACGAGACCGCCGGGCTTGAGCTCGCCGCGCTTCTCCGCCTCCAGGATCATCCATTTGCCGGCACGGTCCTTGACCGACTGGCCGGGATTCATGAACTCGGCCTTGCCCAGGATCGTGCAGCCGGTCACTTCGGAGGCGCGCTTGAGCTTGATGAGGGGGGTGTTGCCGATGGCTTCGACAACGTCGCTGCGAATGGTCATGTCAGGGAAAATCACTACCAAAGGGGTTGATCAGCTTTGGCCGAACCTAGTGCTTGGCAGGACAAAGGGGAAGGCTTTTGCGCTGCGGCGAACCGGACTGAAAGGTCAGCCCA
>JAEYTQ010000305.1 GCA_023433965.1 Pseudomonadota bacterium
CGCGGAGGCCAACCTGAAATTCGCGCAGGAGGAGCGCGCCCGGTACGACGATCTCATGAAGACAGGTTCGGGCACGGTCCAGCGCGCGCAGCAGACCGATGCCACGCTGCGGGCCAGCAACGCGCAACTGCAGCATGCCAAGTTCGGCCTGCTGGCCGCGCAGCGCAAGATCGAGGTTCTCACCACCCAGCGCGCGCAGGCCGTAGCACAGCTCGAACGCGCCCGCGCGGTCGCGGAGCAGGCCGAACTCAATCTGTCCTACACCGAGATCACTGCCCCGGTCGAGGGCACGGTCGGCGCCCGCAGCTTGCGCGTCGGCCAATACGTGCAAGCCGGCACGCAGCTGATGGCGGTGGTACCGCTCGACGCCGTCTATGTCGTCGCCAATTTCAAGGAGACGCAGCTCACGAATGTACGTCCCGGCCAGCCGGTCGAGTTGCACGTCGACAGCTTCCGCAACACCACCCTGCGCGGCCATGTCGACAGCCTGGCGCCGGCCAGCGGATTGGAATTCGCGCTGCTGCCGCCCGACAATGCGACCGGCAACTTCACCAAGATCGTGCAGCGCGTGCCGGTGAAGATCGTGCTCGATGACCACCGCCTGACCGGCCTGCTGCGGCCCGGCATGTCCGCGGTGCCAACTGTCGACACCAAGCAGACGGTGCTCGCCGAGCGCGGGACCGCAAAGCATATCGCCGGCACGACGTCACGTCCGACCGGAGGCTGATGCCATGAGCACGCTCCAGCCGACACGCGACGCCGCTGCCGCCGGGCAGCCCGCCCGCGGCGAGGCCATCGTCCCCTCGGTATCTGCGAAGACCTGGATCGCGGTGATCGGCGCGACGCTCGGCGCCTTCATGGCGGTGCTGAACATCCAGATCGTCAACGCCTCGCTCGCCGACATCCAGGGCGCGATCGGCGCCGGCATCGACGACGGCGGCTGGATCTCGACGTCCTATCTGGTCGCCGAGATCGTGGTGATCCCGCTGTCGGGCTGGCTGGCTCAGGTGTTCTCGATCCGGATCTATCTGCTCACCAACGCGATCCTGTTCCTGGCGCTCTCCGCGGCCTGCGCGCTGGCGCAGGACCTGTCGCAGATGATCGTGCTGCGCGCCATCCAGGGTTTCACCGGCGGCGTGCTGATCCCGCTGGCCTTCACGCTCATCATCACCTTGCTGCCGCGGGGCAAGCAGCCGATGGGCCTCGCGCTGTTTGCGTTGTCGGCGACGTTCGCGCCGGCGATTGGCCCGACCATCGGCGGCTATCTCACCGAGAATTTCGGTTGGCAATACATCTTCTACGTCAATCTGGTGCCCGGCGCGATCATGGTCGGCATGCTCTGGTACGCGCTCGAGGCCAAGCCGATGAAGCTGTCGTTGCTGCGCGAGGGCGACTGGATCGGCATCGCCACCATGGCGATCGGCCTCTCCGCACTCCAGACCGTGCTGGAGGAAGGCAATAAGGACGACTGGTTCGGCTCGCCCTTCATCGTCAAGCTCAGCGTGATCGCAGCCGTCGCACTGATCGCGTTCCTGGTCATCGAGCTCACCGTGAAGAAGCCGTTGCTCAATCTGCGCCTGCTGATGCGACGCAATTTCGGCTTCGGCATGCTCGCGAACTTCCTGCTGGGAATCGCGCTGTACGGCTCGGTGTTCTTCCTGCCGCAATATCTGGCCCGCATCCAAGGCTACAATGCCGAACAGATCGGCATGGTGCTGGCATGGACCGGCCTGCCGCAGCTCCTGCTGATCCCGCTGGTGCCGCGCCTGATGCAGCGCGTCGACGCACGGGTCATCATCGGCATCGGCTTCGTGCTGTTCGCGGCCTCGAACTTCATGAACATCCATATGACAGCCGACTATGCCGCGGATCAGCTGCTGTGGCCCAACGTGGTCCGCGCGATCGGCCAGGCGCTGGTGATGGCGCCGCTGTCGGCGGTGGCCACCGCCGGCATCGAAGCCGAGAATGCCGGCTCGGCTTCCGGCCTGTTCAACATGATGCGCAATCTCGGTGGCGCCGTCGGGATCGCGCTGCTTCAGACCGTGCTGACCAAGCGCGAGCAGTATCACTCGAACGTGCTGATACAGTCGGTGTCGGTGTTCGAGCAGGCGACGCGCACGCGGCTGGAGCAACTCACGCAGTATTTCGTCAATCACGGCGTCCTCGACCATGCCGACGCCGTGCATCGCGCCTATGTCGCGATCGGCCGCATCGTGCAGAAGCAGGCCTATATCCTCGCGTTCAGCGACACCTTCTACCTGCTCGGCATGGCGCTGATCGTGGCCCTGTTGGCCGTCCTGTTCCTGAAGAAACCCGGCCAGGCTTCGGCCGGTGCCGTCCACTGACCTCACCTCGAGAAGGAGTACGACGATGAAGCCTCGCATGAACTACTACCAGGCCGCGCCCGATACGATCAAAGCGCTGATGGCGTTGGAGACGCAGATCCAGTCGACGGGGCTCGAGAAATCGCTGATCGAGCTCGTCAAGATCCGGGCGTCGCAGATCAACGGCTGCGCCTTCTGCATCAACATGCACACCGAGGACGCGCGCAAGCGCGG
>JAEYTQ010000419.1 GCA_023433965.1 Pseudomonadota bacterium
GCCATGCGCTTCTCCGGATCCGGCAACTGGACGTGGACATGCATGCCGCACATCATGTTGCGGTGGCCGATGCTGCGCAGATCCTCGATCATCTCCTCGTAGCGCGGCTTCGGACTCGGCTGGGACATGCGCCAGACCGCGGTCGGGTGCGTGCCGCAGGCCATGATCACGAAGCCGTATTGCGCCGCGACGTTCGCGACCTCGCGTCGCAGGAAGCGCAGCTCCTCGCGCGCGTCGTTCACGTCGACATGCACGTTGGTGGCGACCTCCAGCTGGGACTGCAGCATCTCCCGCATGGCCTGGCCGCCGGTCGACCAGTTCGCAGATTCGAACAGCTCGTTTGGGGTCCGGATCGCGACGTCGAACGTGCGTCGATCGGCCAGGAAATATTCCTCCTCGATCCCGAAGGAATACTCAGCCGCCTTGCCGCCGCCGCCGGCGGAGCGAATGACGAGGCGCTGCTTGTCGTCGGAGGGATCCAGTCGAAGAAGTTTCACAACGTCCGAGGCAAATGTCATATCCCCACCCGGCAATGGTCACCTGCGGGCACCAATCCTTCTGGGCGGGACGGGTTCCCTCTCGGCGCTACCGCAAATTGTCGCGTCGAAAGGAACAATCTTCACGCTTTCGGACGCGCGCGCGATGAGCGCGTGATTGGGGGGCACCTCGGTCCAGTTCGCTTCCTTGTCGAACGGTTCGGACACGACGATGACCTGGCCGGCGTCCTCACGAAAATAGAGCGTGTTGGCGGCGTCGTTCACTGCAACACGGAAGGCGTAGAGATCCTTGCCGTTCGCAATCGCGCTGGTGAAGCGCAGCCGCTCGCGGAGCCCGCCTTCATTGACGAGGCCGACGAGGGCTTGCAGCACGCGCCACGTCGCGCCGAGCGGATCCTGCTCGAGACCGGCCCCCATCATCGCCAGGAACACGGCTTCCGAATCGGTCGTGCCCAGCCGCGACGGATAATAGGCGTCGGGAATCAGCGCCTCGACCTTGCGCCGCAACCGGTTCCAGCTGCCGACGAATCCATTGTGCATGAACATCCAGTGCCCGCAGGCAAAGGGATGGCAGTTCTGCCGCGTCACCGCCGTGCCGGTGGCGGCACGCACATGGGCAAAGAACAGATGCGAGCGCAGATGCCGGCAGAGATAACGCAGGTTTTCGTCCGACCACGCCGGGCGCGTCTCGCGATAGAGGCCGGGCTCAGGATGTTCGCCATACCAGCCGAGACCAAAGCCGTCCCCATTCGAGCCCGCTGTGGATTGCAGCGAACGGATGCTCTGGGCAATCAGCGAATGCTCGGGTTCGGTGACATACGGCTCAAAGGACGTCGTCTCGCCCCGGTATGCGATCCAGCGGCACATGAGAGTTCCTGTCGGGGGACATCTTTACGGGATGGGCCAACAGTTTTCGCACCCTCATGGTTCCCGGGCTACCGAGTTGCAGGTCGTGCTGCAGCTCTCGCTTCATAGCGTCAAGGGGCCGGCGTTGCCGCGTCCGCGATCAGGGGGACCGATGCGGCGGCTGGTCGCAGTCTTTTCGCCTTGATTCCTACCGACCTACCTTTATTTCTGTTCTGAACAAAAATCCGGGCCCCTCTGGCGAGGACACCGACAAAAGTCGGTCAACCTCGTGATGTCGGATGACCTGTCCCGCGCGATTGCGATGGATTGGCCGATCGTCGGGCCCTCTATGATTTTTCTCCGACAATTTGTCTCCATCGCAGCTCCGTGCGGCCATTTCGCGAGTTAATGGAGCGACGATGTCCGACGCCAGAACCTCACATCCGGTCGAGATCACGGAGCCGCCCAGCCAGAACGAGCAGGCGGCGGCCGCGTTGGTGATCGTGGGCGCGTTGGTTGCGGTTGCCGACCGTCGCGTGTCGCCCGTCGAGCGGGACGAGGTGATCAGCTTCATCCGGGATCGCAAGCTGGCGCCACACATTCCGGATGAACGGCTCCGTGCGATGTTCGACGAGCTCGCCGAACGGCTCGAGGCGCCCGATTTTGCCAATGTCGTGATCGACACGCTACGGCCGGTTTCCAATCTGCCGCTCGCGGCGCATCTGATGGAGCTCTCGGAACGCGTTGCTGCAGTGGATGATCATGTACATCCCCACGAAGACCAGGCGATTAAGCTGTTGCGCTTGCTGACCCTTGTGCTGCCTCGTGCCAAGCCGGCCGTGACGAATGCAACGGGCGCCGAGCCTCAGGCCGCCGCCAAGGAATGAGTATGAGCACAGCCCTGGACGAGCGGACGGAAACCAAGGACTCCACCAGCCAGATGGCTGGCGGGGACCCGCGCCTTGACAAGCTTGTCGATCGGCTGCCGCCACGCATGGGCGACACGGTCACCTATCTGCTCAAGCCGTCAAGCCGCTGGGTCAGAATCCCCTCGGGCACGCTGCTGATTGCGGGCGGCGTGCTCTCGATTCTGCCGTTGCTCGGCGTCTGGATGCTGCCGCTCGGCCTCGCATTGCTGGCCGAAGACGTGCCGGCGCTGCGGTCCTCGCGCGCGAAGGTTCTGGACTGGATCGAGAGGAAGAAGCCGCACTGGCTCGATCCCTCGGCATCGGGGAATGCTGAAAAATGACTGAACTCATCACCGCCGAGGCGCTGACCGCGCTGTTCCAGGTCATCCTGATCGACCTCGTTCTGGCCGGCGACAATGCCGTCGTCATCGGCCTTGCCGCCGCCGGCCTGCCGGCCGACCAGCGCCGCCGCGCCATCATCGTTGGCATCGCCGCGGCCACTGCGCTGCGCATCCTCTTCGCCGGGGTCGCGACCCAGCTCCTGCAGATCATCGGCCTGCTGCTCGCCGGCGGCGTGCTGCTGCTCTGGGTGTGCTGGAAGATGTGGCGCGAGCTGCGCGAGCAGGCTACGCACGCGCGGGAGCTCGCGTTCAGCCACGGCAATGGCACCGGCGCCGGCAACGGCGCGGATGCTGCGCCGGTACAACGAAAGACCTTCGGCCAGGCGGCGTTGCAGATCATTGCCGCCGACGTCTCGATGTCGCTCGACAACGTGCTCGCGGTGGCGGGGGCCGCGCGCGAGCATCCCTACATCATGGCCTTCGGCCTGCTGCTGTCGGTCGCGCTGATGGGCGTCGCCGCGGACTTGCTTGGCCGCTTGCTCCAGAAGCAGCGCTGGGTTGCCTATGTCGGCCTCGCCATCATCCTTTACGTCGCGTTTGAGATGATCTATCGGGGCTCGCTGGAACTCGCACCTGTCATTGCGAGTCTCTGACGCGACAATCCAGCCGCAATCCGGAGTGATCGATGACGACCGAACCCAAGGCACCTTCGGCGCAGGCCGTGCCGCCGCGCCTCGGCCTGTTCGCGCAGCTCATCTTCGGGTCGCGCTGGCTGCAGGTGCCGCTCTATGTCGGCCTCATCGTCGCGCAGGCTGTCTATGTGCTGCTGTTCCTGAAGGAGCTCTGGCATCTGGTCGCGCATTCGTTCGACGCCAGCGAGCAGCAGATCATGCTGGTCGTGCTCGGGCTGATCGACGTCGTCATGATCTCGAACCTTCTGATCATGGTGATCGTCGGTGGCTACGAGACCTTCGTCTCCCGCCTGAACCTGACCGGCCATCCCGACGAACCGGAATGGCTGAGTCATGTCAATGCCAGCGTGCTCAAGATCAAGCTCGCGATGGCGATCATCGGCATCTCCTCGATCTCCTTGCTCCGGACCTTCATCGAGGCCGGCAATCTCGGCACCACCCGCAGCAATTTCACCGAGACCGGCGTGATGTGGCAGGTGCTGATCCACATGACTTTCATCCTGTCGGCCATGGGCATCGCCTGGGTCGACCGCCTCAGCGAGAACGGTCATCGCAAGGAGGCCGGCCAGGGTTGAGCCTGCGAATGGGGACCGCGCCTTGGGACCGCGCCTTGGGACGGCGGCCCCGCCACCCTGCTAGCTCCTCGCGAGGGATCACAAGCCGCCGATGAGCGGGTGATGTTTGCTTTGAACGACGATCCAGCCCTCTGACGGGGAGGTAGCCGGCGTCCGTTCATGCCCGCAGAGCTCGCGGGATGCCGTCGTCTCCGTCTGTGAAGAGCGTATTCATTCCGCTGGACTGCCGGCGACCGCACCCTGCCTGACGTCTTCGCGGGCGAGGATCAGCAGAAGGCCGACGATGAGCAACTCGACCACCGCGAAGGCGACGAAAGCCCCGGTGAACGCGCCGGAAGAGGCGTTGATGATGACTCCCATCATCCAGGG
>JAEYTQ010000427.1 GCA_023433965.1 Pseudomonadota bacterium
CGGATGCGAATAGATCTTGTTGTGCACCGGCAGGAAGCCGTTGCGGTCGACCAGGGCGCAGAACGCCATGCGCTGGTCCTTGGCCAGGAAGGCTTCCTGGAACGGCGGCAGCGCGCGGTCCGCCCAGTTCAGATACTTCGTGCGATATTGCTGCGGATCGGTTCCGGCAATTTCCACATAGTCGACGTCGAAGAGGTCGTCGATCCCGATCTCGCCGCGCGCCACCGCCTGCTCGAATATCTTCGTCAGCGCATTGCCCGCCTCCATGGCGCGGGTGACGAACTCCGTGTTCTCCTCGTGGATCGACCAGAGCTTGTCCTCGATCCTTTCGTTGAGAGCGGGGGTGGCACCGACGAATTGCGCGCGGGCGCCGGCCTTGGATTGCTCGGCCACGCGCAGGCGGCAGGCGCCGATGTCCTCCAGGCTGCCTTCGATCGTCGCCTGCGGTGCAAGCCGGCCGGCATCCGCGCCGCCGATCAGCACGCCGTCCATGGCGATCTCATAGACCGGCATCACGCCGCGCGCGGTCTCGAGCCTGAGGTGGCAGGGCAGCCGTTCGGTCTTGCGGCGGTCGGCGTGCTCGCTCTGGCGCAGCAGCACGGCGCAGCGCGATTTCAGCTTCTGGGCAAACGTGGTGACGGCCCGGCCGGCGCTGGCGACGCTCTCGCCATGGGTCTCGGCCGCCTTGGTCGCGGCGTCGATCTCGGCCGCGCTCTCGCCGCCCGAGACGATGAACTCCGAAGCGCTGGCAGCATTGCCGGAGCCCTGGCTGGTCGTGGCGTTCTGCTCGGCGACCGCGCCGTTGACGGTGTCGAACACCGGACGGATCGCCTCGATCGCCTGCGAAATGCGATGCACGGCGTCGGCGGAGCCGGCGGCGTCGCGCTGCAGCGCGTCGATCTTTTTCGTGATCTCTTCCGTCGCGCTCTGGGTCTGCACCGCGAGCGCCTTGACCTCGGTGGCTACGACCGCGAAGCCCTTTCCCGCAGCGCCGGCGCGCGCGGCCTCGATGGTCGAGTTGAGCGCGAGCAGCGTCGTCTGCCGCGCGATCTGCGCGATCAGGTTGACGACATTGCCGATGGCAGCGGAGGACTCGCGCAGGCGGTCGACATTGGCGCGGGCTTCCTGCGCCGCGGCGCTGGCTTCGTCGGCGAGCTTGCCGGCTTGGCGGACCTGCGCTCCAATCCCTTGCGCGGACTGGGTGAACTTGTCGGCGGCATGGGCGAAGGTGGAGGCGGTCGATTGCGCCGCGTTGGTGCGGCCGGTCAGGGCATCGGTGCGGTCGCGGATGGCCGCCAACGTCGCCGCGGTCGCCTCGGCGCCGCCGGCCACCGAATTGGCGGCGCGTTCCAGCTGCCGGATCATGGCGCCGAGCTCGAGTTCCAGCAGCTCCAGGATCTCCCGCGCCGAATCACCATCGGTTGCGGCGGGTTCGGAAAGGGCGGCCGGCTGCGGCGCCGCTGGGGCAGCCGCAGGTGCAACCATGTCCGGTAGACGCTTCCGAAATAGTCCGAACGCCATCGGGTTTCTCTTGCCGGAGGACAGTCAGGCGCTATTTTCGCACTCCGGAATGAAATCAGGGTTAACGGTGCCTGCCATCTAGGCAGCTCCGTTACGGTATTACCTTAAAGTCGTAGAGCCCCCTTTCATTCCGACGGGTTGACGGCCTATAACGCCGCGCTTCCCACGCTCACCTTGGCGCACGCTTCCATACGAGACCACGCATGGCCGGACATTCCCAATTCAAGAACATCATGCACCGCAAGGGGCGGCAGGATGCCCAGAAGTCGAAGCTGTTCGGCAAGCTGGCGCGGGAAATCACCGTCGCCGCCAAGCTGGGCACGCCCGACCCCGCCATGAACCCGCGCCTGCGCGCGGCCGTGATCGCGGCGCGCCAGGAGAACATGCCGAAGGACAATATCGAGCGCGCCATCAAGAAGGCGCTCGGCAGCGACGGCGAGAACTATGACGAAATCCGTTACGAGGGCTACGGCCCGGGCGGCGTCGCCGTCATCGTCGAGGCGCTGACCGACAACCGCAACCGCGCCGCCTCCGACATCCGCTCCTTCTTCACCAAGTCCGGCGGCAATCTCGGCGAAACCGGCTCGGTCTCCTTCATGTTCGACCGCACCGGAATCATCGAATACGACCGCAGCGTCGCCTCCGACGACGCGGTGCTGGATGCCGCGATCGAGGCCGGCGCCGACGACGTCGTATCCGGCGAGAGCGGCCACGAGATCTACGCCTCGACCGAAAGCTATCGCGACGTCGCCAAGGCGCTGGAGGCCAAATTTGGCGAGCCGCGCAAGGCCGCGCTGATTTGGAAGCCGCAGAACACGGTCGCCGTCGATGACGAGACCGGCGAGAAGCTCCTGAAGCTGATGGACCTGCTCAACGAGCACGACGACGTGCAGCAGGTCTACGCCAATTTCGAGGTGTCGGACGCGCTGATGGCGAAGATGGGCGGGTAGGGCTCTACGGCCCTACTTCCCCTGTTACTTTCGTTCTGTTTCTGTTTCCCCGGCCGCAGCCAGTCGCTATCACTGGCCCATGACCGCGCTCCCGATTCGTGGCCCCGTTCGCATCATCGGCATCGACCCCGGCCTGCGCCGCACCGGCTGGGGCGTGATCGAGGCAGACGGCAACCGCCTGATCTACGTCGCCTGCGGCTCGGTGGAACCGCAGGACGATCTGCCCTTGTCGAGCCGGCTGCTCGCGATCCACGAAGGGCTCGCAGCCGTTCTGTCCAGCCACCGGCCGGCGGAAGCGGCGGTCGAGCAGACCTTCGTCAACAAGGACGGCGTTGCGACGCTGAAGCTCGGCCAGGCCCGCGGCGTCGCCATGTTGGCGCCCGCAATGTTCGGCATCTCTGTCGCCGAATATGCGCCGAACCAGGTCAAGAAGACCGTGGTCGGCGCCGGCCACGCCGACAAGCAACAGATCGCGATGATGCTGAAGATATTGCTGCCGAAAGCCGAGCCGCCGTCGGCGGACGCCGCCGACGCGCTCGCCATCGCCATCACCCACGCCCATCACCGCCAGAGCACGGCGCTGCGGCTGAAGGTGGTCGGGATATGATCGGCAAGCTCAAGGGCCTGATCGATTCCTACGGCGAGGATTTCGTCATCCTCGACGTCGGCGGCGTCGGCTATCAGGTGCACTGCTCCTCGCGCACGCTGCAGCATCTGCCCTCGCCGGGCGAAGCCGCCGTGCTGTCGATCGAGACCTATGTCCGCGAGGACCAGATCAAGCTGTTCGGCTTCCGCACCGATCAGGAGCGCGAATGGTTTCGCCTGCTGCAGACCGTGCAGGGCGTCGGCGCCAAGGTCGCGCTCGCCGTGCTCGGCACGCTACAGCCTTCCGATCTCGCCAACGC
>JAEYTQ010000454.1 GCA_023433965.1 Pseudomonadota bacterium
CCTCTACAACGATCCGATGCCGACCATGGCGGCGCTGGAAAGCTATCTGGCCGCGACCTCGTCGGTGCTGTTCGATCTCGCGGCCCGGGTTTTGCGACCGACGTCGGAGGCGATCGAGCATCTGGCCCGCCATGCCGGCCTGGCGCAGGGTCTCGTGCAGATCATCGCCGATTTGCCGCGCGATGCTGCGCGCCGGCAATCGTTCGTCCCGCAGCAACTGCTGGAGAAGCACGGCTGCAGCATGGAGGATGTCTTTGCCGGCAAGCAGACACCGAGCCTGCGTGCCGTGCTGGAGCAGCTTGCGGACGAGGCACGGCAGCATGTGACCACGGCCCTGTCGCTGCTGCCGGAGGTGCCGGCATCAGTGCGTCCTGCCTTTCTGCCCTTGAGCCAGACACGGGCCGACCTCGAGCGCCTGTCGCATCCCGGACGCGATCCATTCGCGCTGCAGACGGGCTCGCGGCTGCGCACGCTGTGGATACTGTGGCGAGCTTCACGTTCGCGGGAATTTACCAAATAGCGGTTGGCTTGTCGCCCGAGCCGGGCAAATGCTCTATGCTGTTCCATGGCCGATTTGACCGACACCACGTCCCCCGACCTCAGCGGCTTTCCTGTCGTCCCCGGCGACATCGACGCGGCCGCCGAGACCATCCGTGGCGCGGTCGTCGACACGCCCTGTAGCTACAGCCGCACGCTGAGCGGCATCTGTGGGTGCGACATCTGGCTCAAATTCGAGAACCTCCAGTTCACCTCCTCTTTCAAGGAGCGCGGCGCGCTCAACCGGCTTACCGCGCTGACGCGGCAAGAGCGCGCGCGAGGCGTGATCGCGATGTCCGCGGGCAACCACGCGCAGGGCGTCGCCTACCACGCCAAGCGTCTCGGCATTCCCGCCACCATCGTGATGCCGATCGGCACGCCGATGGTGAAGATCGAGAACACCAGGCATCACGGTGCCGAGGTGGTGGTCACGGGCGCGACGCTGGAAGAGGCGGCCGCCTTTGCGCGCAGCCATGGTGAAGCGCATGGCATGATCTTCGTCCACCCCTACGACGATCCGCTCGTCATCGCGGGGCAGGGCACGATCGGGCTGGAAATGCTCAAGGCGGTGCCGGAGCTCGACACGCTGGTCGTCCCAATCGGCGGCGGCGGGCTGATCAGCGGAATTGCCATTGCCGCGAAGTCGATCAAGCCCTCGCTGCGGATATTGGGCGTCGAGGCCTGGCTCTATCCCTCGATGTACAATGCCATCCACGATGGCAATCTGCCGGCGCGCGGCGATACACTGGCCGAGGGTATCGCGGTGAAGTCGCCGGGCAAGATCACGACGGAAATCGTCCGCCGCCTCGTCGACGACATCGCGCTCGTCAACGAAGCCGAGCTCGAGCGCGCGGTGGCGACCCTGATTTCGATCGAGAAGACGGTAGTCGAAGGCGCCGGCGCCGCCGGCCTCGCCGCGCTGATGTCCGACCCGTCCCGCTTTGCCGGCCAGAAGGTCGGCCTTGTGCTGAGCGGGGGCAATATCGATACGCGGCTCATCGCCTCCGTCCTCACGCGGGAACTGGCGCGCGAGGGGCGGCTGACCCAGCTCTCGCTCGATATCCCCGACCGGCCGGGCCAACTCGCCGCCGTAGCGGCGCTGCTGGCCGAGGCAGGGGCGAACATCATCGAGGTCTCGCATCAGCGGACGTTCTCCGACTTGCCTGCGAAGGCGACCCTTCTGCAACTCGTCATCGAGACCCGCGACAGCGCGCATCTCGACGAAGTCATGGCCAGGCTCAGCGCGTCCGGATTGAGCGCGCGCTGCACCTGAGCGGTGACTGCCGCTATCGCGCCAAACGCGCGAGATGGCCGATCAGCCGATCGATCTCGGCTTCCGTGTTGTAATAGTGTGGCGAGGCCCGCACGAGCGGCGGAAGCGAGCGTAACTCCGCATCGATGCGAGTGCTTGCGGGATCCGAAGCGCCGATCGTGATGCCGGCCGCGGCTGCGCTCGCGACGATGGCGTCCGCCTCATGCCCCGTCATCGTGAAGCTGACGATGGCACCCGGCGCGCGTCCGAGGTCGCGAATGGTGACCCTGCTCATGGAAGCAAGGCCGCTGCGAAGACGTTCCGCAAGCAGACGGCAGCGTTGCTCGATCGCGCCCATTCCGATCTCGAGCGCGTAGTCGACGGCGGCGCCGAGGCCCAGCCGGGCCGCATAATTGTTCTCCCAAGTCTCGAAACGACGGGAATCGTCGCGGAGCCGGTATTCATCGCGTGAAACCCAGGGCGCCGCGAAATGGTCGATCATCGGCGGTTCGAGCTGTTGCAGCAGGCCGCGGCGGACGTAGAGGAAGCCGGTGCCGCGGGGACCGCGCAGGAATTTGCGCCCCGTCGCCGACAGCATGTCGCAGCCGATGGCCTCGACGTCGACGTCCATCTGACCGACTGCCTGGCAGGCGTCGAGCAGATAGGCAATGCCGTGTGCCCGCGCGATCCTGCCGATCGCGGCGGCCGGATTGACCAGCCCGCCATTGGTCGGAACCCAGGTGATCGCGATCAGCTTCACCCGCGAATCGATCATCCGTTCGAGCGCGTCGATGTCGAGCTCGCCGCTGGCATCGCTCGGCACCACGTCGATGATCGCGCCGGTGCGCTTGGCGACCTGGAGGAAGGCGACATAATTGGCGGCGTATTCGGCTTCGGCAGTCAGGATCCGGTCGCCCTTGCGGAACGGAAGCGAATAGAACGCCATCTGCCAGGCAACCGTCGCGTTCTCCACCAGCGCGATCTCGTAGGGCGCTGCATTCAGCAGACGTGCCACCGAGCCGTAGACCGCGTCGAGCCGCTCGGCTTCGCGATCGGCGGCCGCATAGCCCCCGATTTCGGTCTCCAGATCGATGTGTCCCTTGATCGCCGCGACGACCGGCGCTGGCATCAGAGCCGCACCCGCATTGTGAAGGTATGCGAGCCGGGAGGCGGCAAGCGTATCGGCACGTATCCGGTCGATGTCGATCACTTACGCCTCCGCTTCGCGCGATCTCTGTGCATGAATTAGACGCGCCAGGGACTGCGAGCAAGACGGCGCAGTCTCGGCTCAGATGCAGAGGCTGAGCAGCTTGATGGTGCAGGTGCTGGATTTGGGCTTGGCTGCGGGCGCTACCTCGCGCTTCACGGCAACGACGGGCTCCTTGTCCTTCTTCCGGCCTTTGCCCTTCGGCTCGTAATCGCCCGCGATTACCATGGCCCAGTAGGTGCGCTTGCCGCTGGCGGTCCTCGCGCTCGCGATGCCGACGCGGGAGGCGTTGCGCAGCAACAGGTTCTTGCGGTGCCCGGAGGAATCGATCCACTGGCCCAGCGTCTTCTCGAAATTGTCGTAGCCGTAGGCGATGTTCTCGGCGGCGCGGCCCGCGCCGGCCGGTGCGACACGGCGATTGAACGGCCCGAGGGCGTCGTGGCTGAGGTTATCCTTGGCTGCCATCGCGCGGGCTTGGTCCATGGCGATGCGGTCGAGCGTGGCGTCGCGGACGACACGAGCCTCGCCGTGCTTGAGGCGGAAGCTCGAGATCAGCTCGGCCGGGGAATCGGCCAGCGCGGGAGCGCCTGCCAGCAGCAGAAGGCCAGTGATCACGACGCCAACCACACGATGCATCATCGTCCCCCGCGCGCCCATTGTCCGTGCCGACCTGCCCGTTCCCAGCGCTTCTCTATCGCCAATGTGGACGCTTCAAGGCACAGACCGCTGTGCTAGCTCGTCGGCAGGTCCGCCCCGAAATTGAAGCGGTCGCGGAGGTTCTTGCGCTGCTCCAGGATGTCCTTGAGGAAGGCACGGTCCTGCTCGTTCTTCATCATCGGCTCGATCAGATCGAGCTGGTTCATGGCGACCAGTTGCAGGACCTCGGTGCGCGGCTCGCCGCTGGTGTTGCGGGGCAGGGCATGCACGACCTGGATGTGTTCGGGCGGCTTCGGTCCCTTGGCCGCGGCAAGCTCGCTGCGGAGCTGGCCTTCGAGCGCAGCCTGATCGGCTTCGACGAAGGCATAGAGCCCGACGCCGGAGCGGCGGTCGGCGAAGGCGACGATGGCGGTGTCGCGCACGGCAGGATTGCGGCGGATCAGTTCAGCCAGCACCGGCGCGTCGTTGACGAGGCGGCGACCGCCTCCCTCGCGGTCGGTGAAATTGAACAGGCCACGGGTGATTGCGCGATAGACCTTCTTGCCGGTGGCGAGCCACAGGCTCGCCGCGAACGACTTTTTCGCCAGGATCTTCCGCTCCCGCGGAGTCAACGCCTCCGGCGCGTAGGAACGCTTGTGCTTGAGCAGGTGCCGGAGATCTTCATAGGCGAGGATGCGATAAAGCCGGCCGCGGTGGTTGAAGCAGGCCGCGAGCTGGAAGTCGGTCACATAGGCGCGGCCGTCGCGGCCGACCAGCCAGTTCTGCTCCTTGGCGAGGTCGTTGTGGCAGATGCCGGCGCGGCGAAGCCGGCGCAGCAGGGCTTTGGCCGAGCGGAAATAGGCGAGATCGCCATGAGGCTTCGCCAGATGCAGCGCGACGCCATCGACGAAGCCCCGCACCAGGGCCCGACGTCCGGCCCACAGCAGCTCAGGCCCCACGTCGAGGCCCTTGGCCAGCGCCAGCGCGTGCTTCTCGCGAGCGAACAGATGGCGCGCCAGCAGATACGACCACCACGGCACTTCGTCGAGCCGGCGCAGCACCGCGTCGATCTCGCCGCTCCCGGTGCGGAAGCGGCCGCGCTCGACGGTCGAGAACACGTCGCGCTTGAGCAGCACGCCTTCGGTCCAGCGCGCCGACAGCTCTGCGGCGTCGTTTTTGGGCAGGCTCATCGAGGGCTCACGCGGCGACGGCAGGGCGTAGGTGATCGGCGATCCAGCGATCGAGATCGGCGAGCGCCCGTGCGCTCAACGCCTGCTTCTTGGCCACCGTCTTCTCGTTGCCGCGCAGGCGGGTACCGTCGGGCTTCTTCGTCGGCAGCGTCGCAAGCGGCGGGAACAGGCCGAAATTGATGTTCATGGGCTGGAACGAGCGCGTGCCCGGCTCGATGGTCTCGATATGGCCGCCGGTGATGTGGCCGAGCAGCGATCCGAGTGCGGTCGTCCCCGGCGGGCCGACCAGCGTCTCGCAGCGCGCGTCCGCGGCGGCATAGAGACCGGCGATCAGCCCGACGCTTGCCGACTCCACATAGCCCTCGCAGCCCGTCATCTGGCCGGCAAACCGCAGCCGCTTCTGTGCGCGCAGGCGCAACTGGGCATCGAGCAGCTTCGGCGAGTTGAGGAAGGTATTGCGATGCAGGCCGCCGAGGCGGGCGAACTCGGCATTCTCCAGTCCGGGAATGGAGCGGAAGATGCGCTGCTGCTCGCCGTACTTCAGTTTCGTCTGGAAGCCGACGATGTTGTAGAGCGTGCCCAGCTTGTTGTCCTGGCGCAGTTGCACGACTGCGTAAGGCTTCGTGGTCGGATCGTTCGGATTGGTGAGGCCGACGGGCTTCATCGGACCGTGGCGCAGCGTCTCGGGGCCGCGTTCCGCCATCACCTCGATCGGCAGGCAGCCGTCGAAATAGGGCGTGTTGGCTTCCCACTCCTTGAATTCTGTTTTCTCGCCGGCGACCAGCGCGGCGACGAAGCCGTCATACTGCTCCTTGGTCATCGGACAGTTGATGTAGTCGGCGCCGTTGCCGCCTGGGCCGACCTTGTCGTAGCGCGACTGGAACCAGGCCACCGACATGTCGATCGACTCGCGGTGCACGATCGGTGCGATCGCGTCGAAGAAGGCGAGCGCGTTCTCGTCCGTCAGCTCGCGGATGGCGTCGGCCAGCGGCGCGGAGGTGAGGGGGCCGGTGGCGACGATGACGTTGCTCCACTCGGCGGGCGGCAGGCCCGCGATCTCGCCGCGGTCGATCTCGATCAGCGGATGCTCGTTGAGCGCCTTGGTGACGGCCGCCGAGAAGCCGTCACGGTCAACGGCCAACGCGCCGCCGGCGGGCACTTGGTTGGCATCGGCCGCGCGCATGATCAGCGAACCGAGCCGGCGCATCTCCGCGTGCAGGAGGCCGACGGCGTTGTTGGCGGCGTCGTCCGAACGGAACGAGTTGGAGCAGACGAGCTCGGCGAGTCCATCGGTGCGGTGAGCCTCGGTCATGCGGGTGGGCCGCATCTCGTGCAGCATCACCGGCACGCCGGCCTTGGCCACCTGCCAGGCGGCTTCCGAGCCGGCAAGGCCGGCGCCGATCACGTGGACGATGTTGGATTGGGATCCTGTCATGGGGCGGACAGGTAGCGCTTTTCGGCGACGAGTGGAATCGCCGAGATCGAGTTTTCAGCCCTCGGAAACGACAACGCCCGCACGAAGCGGGCGCTATCGGTTCGTTCCGGTGGTGGGCTGAACGGTATCAGCCCTGATACTGGCCGGCAGCGACGCGCGGGATGTCCGAGCGATCGAGGCCGATATCGGCCAATTCGCGATCGCTGAGCTGGGACAGCTCGGCAACATTGCGCTGATAGTCCCGGAAGGCCTGGATCATGCGGATGAGCGAGAGCAGCATTGTAGTCTCCTGTAGTTCGATTCAGCTCTTGCCCGAGCCTCATCGTTGAAGTGAATATAGATGAGAGTGGTGCGGTGCGAAAGTTCCTATGTTGCGATGCAGCTAGGCGCTGTGCGCATAGCCAGCTTAACGGGCGATTAACTAGAAGGCGCTCCTGCCCAAAGCTCGACCAAGATCAGTCGCTGCCAGCGATAAGTACCCGTAATATAGCGGGTTTATGCTAATCTTTGATCTCGATCATTGCAGAAATAAGTCGCCGGCAACTTGCTGGCAACTGCAGCTCAGCAGCTTCTAAACCCAAGTCAGGCCCAGCTGATTCGCATAGGGCCGGGCGCTATGCGGTGAATATAAATTCATATCTATGTCCGTGAGCGCGCCGCAGCCGGGCACTGAGGCACGCTTGCCGGGTCTGACCGCGAGGATCGGCGTCGCCCGGCTGGCGAAGGGCTAAGGCGCGCGGGCGAGCTGGGTGGCGAAATAGGCCACTGTCCTGGAATAGACCTCGCTCTTGTTCCATTGCTTGAGCACGTCGAAGTTCGGACTGCCCGGCTGCCAATCCTTGCCCTTCTGCCAGCCATAGCCAACGAGATAATTGGCGGTG
>JAEYTQ010000508.1 GCA_023433965.1 Pseudomonadota bacterium
CGAGGTCGATGACGACGCCGACATTGGACATGCGCGGCGGGAACGGGCCGACGCGGGTGATCGCGATCGAGAGGATGTCCTCGCCCGCGATCGCCTGCTTGACGGCGGCGACGGCCGGATTGAAGCGCTCGACATGGCCGATCATCAGCGTGACACCGGCCTTCTGCGCGGCGGCGACGATCTCGCGCCCTTCTTCGACGGTGGACGCGATCGGCTTCTCGACCAGCACGTGGATGTTCTCAGCGATGCAGGCGAGCGCGACCTCGTGATGCAGATGGGTGGGCGCAGCGATGGTGACCGCATCGACGCCTTCGGCGAGGAGCTGCCCGAGCGTCTCGAAGCTCTCGCAATTGGCGAGTTCCGTCGCCCGCGTGCGATGGGCCGGAGAGGGATCGACCACGCCGACGAGGCTGACGCCGGGAAGGCCGCTGAGCACGCGCGCGTGGTTGCTGCCCATTACGCCGGCACCGATGACGCCGACGCGCAAGCCGGCCTTTGCCGGCGCTGATCCCCTGGAACTCATCTGAGCAAAACCCCGATTCAACCCAAATCCCCGGCGCGCTTCTAGCACGGTCGCCGCATTTGTGGCGAATGGCGGGCTGGCGGTCCGGACACGATTTGATTCAAAAAGTTACACGTTGCCCGGGCCTTAAGCCGAAAACCATACCGCTGCGCGGCCCGGGTCGCGTGATTCGGAGCTTGCTGGTTACGACCTTTGATAGTCGTCTTCAATCCGGATGATGTCGTCTTCCCCGAGATAGCTTCCAGTCTGGACCTCGATCAGCTCCAGCTGGATCTTGCCGGGGTTCTCCATCCGGTGGACGGCCCCCATCGGAATGTAGATCGACTCGTTCTCATGCACCGTCTTCACGGTCTCGTTGACGGTGACCTGTGCGGTGCCGCGCACCACGATCCAGTGCTCGGCGCGATGGTGGTGCTTCTGCAGCGACAGCCGTCCGCCCGGTTTCACCACGATGCGCTTGACCTGGTGTCGCTCGCCATTGTCGACGGATTGGTAGCTGCCCCAGGGCCGGTGCACCTTCAGGTGCTCCTCGGTCACCTTCGGCGCGACCGCCTTCAGCTTGGTCACCAGCCGCTTCAGGCCGTTGGCATCCTTCTGGCGCGAGACCAGCACCGCGTCGGCCGTTGCGACCACGACGAGATCGTCGCCGCCTTCGAGCGCGACCAGCGCGGAATCGCTGGTGACGTTGCAGTTGCGGGAATCCTCGAACACGGCGGTGCCGTGCGCCGCGTTGCCCTGCGCGTCCTTCTCCGAGAGTTCCCACACCGCGTGCCAGGAGCCGACGTCGGACCAGCCGCAGGAGACCGGCACCACGGCGGCGCGCGCGGTCTTTTCCATCACCGCATAGTCGATCGAGATCGCCTTGGCCGCGGCGAACGCCTCCGGCTCCAGCGTGACGAAGCCTAGATCGCGGCCGGCATTGTCGACGGCGCTGGTGACGGCCTCGACGCTGGCCGCGTCGACCTTGCGATACTCCTCGAGCAGAACGCTCGCCGGGAACATGAAATTGCCGCTGTTCCAGAGATAGCCCGAATTGACGTAGTCGGACGCCTTCACCGCGTCCGGCTTCTCGACGAAGCGCGTGACCGCATGCACCTCGCCGGAGATCACCTCGCCCGGATTGATGTAGCCGTATTCGGTCGCCGGCCGCTCCGGCTTGACGCCGAAGGTGACGATGCGCCCGGTGCTCGCGGCGCTGAGGCCCTCGCGGCAGGCGGCGACGAAGGCGGCATTGTCCTGCACCACATGATCGGCGGCGAGCGCGAGCACGATCGCCTCGCTGGCGCGGTTCTGCGCGAACACCGCGCCCGCGGCAATCGCAGGGCCGGAATCGCGCCGCATCGGCTCGAGGATCACGTCCGCCTCGATGCCGATCTCGGCGAGCTGCTCCAGCACCATGAAGCGATAGGACGCGTTGGTGATGACGATCGGCCGGTCGAACAGCTGCGGATCGGACACGCGCAGCAGCGTGTCCTGGAAGGTCGAGCGCGTGCCGAACAGCGGCAGGAATTGCTTGGGGCGCACCTCGCGCGAAGCGGGCCACAGCCGCGTGCCGGCACCGCCGCACATGATCAGGGGGATTATGCGTTTGTCCATCGTGATTTCAAACCTTGAAGTGGTCGCGATACCAGGTGACGAAATGACGGACCCCATGCTCGATCGGCGTTGACGGTGCAAAGCCGGTGTCGCGCATCAGATCCTCGACATCCGCGAACGTTTCCAGCACATCTCCCGGCTGCATCGGCAGCAATTCTTTGATCGCCGTCCGGCCCAGCTCCCGCTCCAGAAGACCGACGACGTGCATCAGTTCCTCCGGGTGGTGATTGCCGACATTGTAGAGCTTAAACGGCGCATTTGCGGCAGCCGGATCGTCCCCAGGCACGAGATCGATCAGCTTCGAGACGACGCGCGTCACATCGTCGACATAGGTGAAGTCGCGCCGCATCCTGCCATGGTTGAAGAGCCGGATCGGCTCGCCGGCCATGATGGCGCTCGCGAACAGAAACATCGCCATGTCGGGCCGGCCCCACGGGCCGTAGATGGTGAAGAAGCGCAGCCCCGTCACCGGCAGGCGATAGAGGTGGCTGTAGGACTGCGCCATCACCTCGTTGGCCTTCTTGGTCGCGGCGTAGAAGCTCACGGGGTGATCGGTGCGGTCCGCAACCGCAAATGGCAGTTTTGTGTTGGCGCCGTAAACGGAGGATGACGAAGCGTAGACCAGATGCCTGCAGCCATTGTGGCGGCAGCCCTCCAGCACGTTGAGGAAGCCGACGAGATTGGAATCGGCATAAGCCTGCGGCTGCTCGATCGAGTAGCGGACGCCGGCCTGTGCGGCCAGATGCACGACTTTGGCAAAACGATGTTGCGCAAACAGCGCAGCCATCGTCCCGCGGTCGGCGAGGTCGGCCTCGACGAAGGAGAAGCGGGGCTCGTCCCTGAGCAGCTCAAGGCGCGCCGTCTTCAGCGCCGGATCGTAATAGCTGTTGAGATTGTCGAGCCCGACGACGGCACGGCCTTCGCCCAGGAGCTGGCGGGCGACATGAAAGCCGATGAAACCGGCCGCGCCGGTAACCAGAATCGCCTGATCCGTCATCCTGTTCCCTGGGGATCGCTCGCCGCCCCTGTTTAGCCGCCACTTTGACACGGTCGCAATAGGATGCCCGCTTCTCGAAGGAGCTTCTTCAGGACGCCCTTAACGACGGCTGTTAACGAGGACTCTCAACGAGGACACTTAACGAGAGCTATTGCAAGATCGGCGCCAAGACCATACCAAAGCGGCCGAATTCGGCGCCTCGCGTCGGGTTGCCTCAAATCTTCGCAAACCCACCTCATGCGGGCGAGATGCGCCGAATCCTGCTGTCGACTGTCAAGATCGTGATTTCCGCGGGGCTGCTCTATCTGGCGCTGCGCAAGGTCGATCTGTCCGAACTGTTTTCCCGCTTCACCGTGACCAGCCTGTTCTGGATCGGCGTCGCGATCGCGGTCACGTTCGTGCAGATCTTCGTCGGCGTGCTGCGCTGGCGCGAGATCAGCGCCGCCTGCGGCGCGCCGCTCGAGCTCGGCCGCGCCATGCGCTACAACGTGATCGGCGCGTTCTTCAACCAGACCCTGCCCTCGGCAATCGGCGGCTCTGCGGTCCGGCTGTGGCTGGTCGCGCGCGCCGGCGCCGGCTGGCGTGCCGCCACCTATTCGATCTTCGTCGACCGCGCCATCGGTTTGATTGCACTCGCAGTTCTCATCGTCGCAAGCCTGCCCTGGAGCTACGCCCTCATCACCGATCCGCACGGCCGCTCGGCGCTGCTGCTCATCGATCTCCTGGCGCTCGCCGGCGGTCTCGGCTTCCTGATTTTCGGCGCGCTGAGATGGGGCTGGCTGAAGAGCTGGTGGGCGACGCATCACATTCACGCCTGCGCCGTCATCGCCAACCGCGTGATCTTCAGCCGCAGCCGCGGTCCTTTCATCGCAATCCTCTCGATCCTCGTTCACGTGCTCGCCGTCGTCATCGCCTGGTGCGTCGTGCAGTCAATCGCGGCCCCGGTCCGCTTCAGCGACGTCTTTCTGCTGGTGCCGCCGGTGATGTTGATCACGATGATGCCGATCTCGATCGCCGGCTGGGGCGTGCGTGAAGCCACGATGGGCCTGGCGTTCGGCTTCGCGGGACTTGCCGCCAACGAAGGCGTCAACGTCTCGCTGCTGTACGGCGCCGTGTTCTTCATCGTCGGCGCGTTCGGCGGCCTGGTCTGGATCCTCAGCGCGGAAAAGGCCGCGCAAGGGGCGGCTCCGATCGGAGTGCCGGAGTGAGCTCGGCCGCCGATGCGCTCGCCGGCACGGCCCTGCTGCTCGCCGTCGCGGCCGCAGCGCTGATCTCCGCGCTCGTCCTCTGGATCAGCCGCCCACTGCTGCAGCGCTACGCGCTGGCGCGACCGAATGCGCGGTCCTCGCATCGCATCCCGACCCCGCAGGGCGCGGGCATCGCCGTGATCGCCGCGACGCTGATCGTCGCCTCGCTCTGGGCCGCCTCGGCCCATGTCACGATCCCGCCCGCGCTGGTCGCGGCGACGGTCGTGATCGCGCTGGTCGGCTTGGCCGACGACATCGTGTCGCTGCCCGTGCTGGTGCGGCTGGTGTTGCAGGCCGCCTGCGTCGGCGCCGTGGTGTTCACCGCGCCCGAGACCGCGCGCGTCGTGCCGGCGCTGCCGCTGGCCCTGGAGCGCGGCCTCGTCGTGCTTGCCGGTGTCTGGTTCGTGAATCTCGTCAACTTCATGGACGGGCTCGACCTGATGACGGTGGCGGAAGTCGTGCCGGTCACCGCCGCCCTGCTGCTGCTGGGACTGCTCGGGGATCTCTCATGGCCGGCCGTGCTGATCGCCACCGCGCTCGGCGGCGCCATGCTCGGCTTTGCACCGTTCAACCGTCCCGTCGCAAAGGTCTTCCTGGGCGACGTCGGCAGCCTTCCGATCGGCCTCCTGCTCGGCTGGTGCCTGCTGGAGCTCGCCTTTCGGGGGCAGCCGGCCGCGGCGCTGCTGCTGCCCGCCTATTATCTCGCAGATTCCACCATCACGCTGTTTCGGCGCGTCATCAGGCGCGAACCGTTCTGGTCGGCACACCGTACGCACTTCTATCAACGTGCGACCGACAAGGGGTTCACGGTCAAGCGGGTGATCGCCGAGACATTCGCGCTCAATCTCGTGCTGGCATTGCTCGCCATCGCCACCGTACGCGCCGGTTCGACGGCGATCACGATCGTCTGCCTCATCGCGGGCGCGGCCGCCGTCGCCTTCGTGCTGCGGCGATTCTCCGGCGCTCAGGTGGCTTGAGCGGACACCGCGAGCCGCAGACCCTCGTCGAGCGAAACCTCCGGCTGCCAGCCGGTCGCGAGCGCCTTGGAGACGTCGAGCTCGAGCGAGACGATCAGGCCGTCTTGCATGGCCTGACGCCCCATCATGCGCAGGGCCGCGCTGAGCAGGTTTGGCGGTATGCCGAACAGCCGGGCGCTCTTGCCGGAGGCCCTGGCCAGGCGCGCGATGAATTCGGGCGTCGAGACCCGTTCCGCGTCAGCGAGCAGGAATATTTCGAAATTGCTCGTGGGGTCGGGATGGCCGAGCCGGTACAGGATGAAAGACGACAGGTTCTGCACGGAAAGAAAGTTGCGCCGATTGCGGATCGCCGCAAAGGGCAAAGGCAGCCCCAGCCCGACTGCGCGCGCCAGCAGCGGGAAATTGCCCTTGGCGTGCGCGCCGTAGATCAGCGGCGGCCTGATCACCGTGATTTTCATGCCCACTTCGCGCGCCAGCAACCTCAAGCCCGCCTCGGCTTCGGCCTTGGATGTGCCGTAGAGGCCGCGCGGCGTCGGGACGTCGCTTTCGCTGAACGGCGCACGGCCGTCATTGCTGCGGCCGTGAACGAGAACGGTGCTGATGAAGATGAAATGGCGCACGCCGGCCGTCGCCGCACGGCGGGCCAAATGCAGCGTGCCCTCGACATTGACGCTCCGGTAGAGCTCGACCGCGTGCTCGTCGTTCTTGTAGTGCACGCGCGCTGCGAGATGGACGACGGCATCGACGCCTCCAAGCGCGGCCTGCCAGTCGGTGTCCGGGCCGATCGATCCGATCACGACCTCGCCCTCGCTCCCCTTCGGGCTGCGCACCGCTGGTCGAACCGACCACCCCGCCCGCGTCAGCGCAGGCACGATATGCCGGCCAAGGAAGCCGCTTGCCCCCGTCACCAGCGCGACCGGCTTCCGTTCGCTCATCGTTGCTCCCCGAGCGCGAGATTGCGCAACAAAGCTCAGGCCGCCGTGGAGCCGAATTCGGGCACCGCATCCTTCAGGATGGTCCTGATGGTGGCGCGATCGTCCCGCGCGATCGCCTGCTCCAGCGCAGCTGTCCACTTGCGCAGCGTCTGCATCGGGGGCTCGTTCGGCTGCGCGGCCATGATGCCCGGCACGCCGATCTCGCGGGTCGGCTCCTCCGAGGCGAACAGGATCTCGTGCAGGCGCTCGCCCGGCCGCATGCCGGTGAACACGACCTCGATGTCGTAACCCGGCTGCAACCCGGACAGGCGGATCATGCGCTCGGCGAGATCGACGATCTTCACCGGCTGGCCCATGTTGAGCACGTAGACCGAGACGTCAGGACGCTGCGTTCCGAGCGCATGGGTCGCCGCGGTGATGACCAGGTCGCAGGCCTCGCGGATGGTCATGAAGTAACGGACCATGTCGGGATGCGTCACGGTCACGGGGCCGCCGGCCTCGATCTGCGCCTTGAACTTCGGCACTACCGACCCGTTCGAGGCCAGCACGTTGCCGAACCGGACCGAGATCAGCCGCATTGGCGGCTTGCTGCCGTTCGCACCAATCGCGAGGTCGCGATCGAGCGCCTGGCAGTACATTTCGGCAAAGCGCTTGGTCAGGCCGAGCATCGACACCGGCTCGATCGCCTTGTCGGTCGAGATCATCACCATCGCCTCGGCGCCGGCGCCGACGGCAGCGTCCGCAACGTTGATGGAACCGAAGATGTTGGTCTTGACGCCCTCACTCCAATCACGCTCGAGGATCGGCACGTGCTTGAGCGCCGCTGCGTGGAAGACGATGTCGGGCTTGAACTCGGCCATCAGGCGCATGATGCGCTCGCGGTCGCGAATGTCGGCGATCCGTCCCTCGATCGCGGCTCCCTTGCCGGCGAGCGCTTCGGTGATCGCGTAGAGCGCCGGCTCGGAATTTTCCACGATCAGCAGACGCGCGGCGCCGAAGGCCACGACACGCTCGCAGATCTCCGATCCGATCGAGCCGCCGCCGCCGGTGACGATCACGGCCTTGCCTCTGATCAGGCCCTCGAGGCGGGCATAGTCGATCTTCGCGCTCGGCCGCAGCAGGAGGTCCTCGACCGCGACGGCCGTGAGCCTCGGCGTATCACCGCTCTCCAGCGACGGCATGCGGTTGACGATGACTCCCAGCTTGCGCGCCCGCATCAGGATCGATTCCGGATGGGACTCCGGCTCGAAAGCCGACGGTGTCATGATGAGGCGGGTGATCGGCTTGTCGCGCTTGGCGAAGTCCGAGACGACGTCCTCGACATCATCGATGCCGCCCAGCACCGGCACGTTGCGGATGAGCTGGCCGCGATCGGCAGG
>JAEYTQ010000573.1 GCA_023433965.1 Pseudomonadota bacterium
ACCCGGATAGATCTTTCAGGCGGAGCCAAGGCATGAGTGAAAATTCATGAGCGACGCGCTGCCGATCGAAGTCACCTCGCCGACGCCGCTGCTGGAGCTGCGCGGCATCAGCAAGGAGTTCCCGGGCGTCAAGGCGCTGGACGACGTGTCCTTTGCCGTCCATCCCGGCGAAGTCCACATGCTGCTCGGCGAAAACGGCGCAGGCAAGTCGAGCCTTATGAAGGTGCTGTTCGGCGCCTATCGCGCCGATGCCGGCGAGTTCTATTACCAGGGCGAGAAGGTCGCGATCAATTCCACCGCCGACGCGCAGAAGCTCGGCATTGCCGTGATCTTCCAGGAGTTCTCGCTGGTCCCCCATCTCGACATCGCGCAGAACATCTTCCTTGGCCGCGAGCCGAGGGGCCGCATTCCCGGCACCATCGACCGCCGGAAGATCCTGGCCGACGCAAAGCGCGTGCTCGATACGATCGGCTTCGACATCGATCCCTCCACCACCGTCGACAAGCTCGGTGTGGCGCAACAGCAGATGGTCGAGATCGCCAAAGCGATCAGCCAGAACGCCCGGATCCTCGTGATGGACGAGCCGACCGCCGCGCTGTCCGACCGCGAAACCGAGCTCTTGTTTGCCTTGATCGCGCGGCTGAAGGCCGATGGCGTGTCGATCGTCTATATCTCGCACCGCATGGCCGAGGTGTTCGCCCTCGGCGATCGCATCACGGTGCTGCGCGACGGCCGCCGCATCGACGGCGTCCGACCCGCCGACGTCACGCCGGACCAGCTGGTGCGCATGATGGTCGGCCGCAACGTCGACATGACCTATCCGCGTCATTTCGCCGACAGGCCCGGCGAACTGCTGCTCGAGGTCAAGGGCCTGAGCGCGCCGACCGGCATCTCCGACATCAACATCGAGGTGCGCCGGGGCGAGATCGTCGGCCTGTGCGGCCTGGTCGGCTCCGGCCGCAGCGAGGTCGCGCGCGCCATCTTCGGCGCCGATCCCGTGACCTCGGGGGAGATCATCTTCGACGGCAGGAGCATTTCCGGCGAACCGGACCTTGCTGCCCGCCGCGGCATCGCGCTGATCCCGGAGAGCCGCAAGAGCGAAGGCCTCGCGTTGCTGCGCTCGGTCAGCGACAATTTGGTGGTGTCGGCGCTGCGGAAGCTGTTCCCGAGCGGCCTGTTCGACCAGCGCAGGGCACAGCGCACGGCAGACGGGCTGATCCGCCAGCTCCGCATTGCGACCCCGAGCGCGCGCCAGACCGTCGGCCTGCTGTCGGGCGGCAACCAGCAGAAGGTCGTGATCGGCAAATGGCTGGCGGCGGGCGCGAAGCTCTTCATCTTCGACGAGCCGACGCGCGGCATCGACATCGGCGCCAAGTCCGAGATCTTTGCGCTGATCGACCGCCTCGTCGCGGAAGGCGCCGCGGCCCTGATGATCTCGTCCGAGCAGATCGAGATCTGCCATGTCTGCGACCGCGCCTATGTGATGCGCGAGGGACGCATCGCCGGACACCTGACACGCAGCGAATTGACCGAGGAGAACATCGTGCGATTGGGGATGCATCATGCGTGAGGCCGCGATCGTCTCGGAGCCCAATCCGCTGCAGCGGATTCCTGGCGTCGCCATGGTGCTGGTGCTCTTGATCGCGCTGTTCAGCGCGATCGCGCCCGGCTTCCTGTCGGTCGCCAACCTCTCCAACGTGCTGGTTCAGTCGACCATCCTGACCATGCTCGCGTTGCCGATGACCTTGATCATCATGACCGAGGGGCTCGACCTGTCGATGGGCGCGGTGCTGACGCTGACCTCGCTCTGCGTCGCCATCGTGTCGCTCGCAACCAAATCGATGTTGCTGGGCCTCGGCGCCGGCCTGCTGGTCGGCACGGCCTTCGGCCTCGCCAACGGCTGGCTGGTCGCCATCCTCGGTATCCCGCCCTTCGTCGCGACGCTCGGCACGCTAGGCATGGCGCAAGGCCTGTCACTGATCGTCAGCGACGGCCAGAGTGTGGTCGGCATCCCCCACAGCGTGCGCGACATCTATTCGGCGACGCTGCTCGGCATTCCCGTGCCGATCGTGATGGCGCTCGTGACCTACGCGGTGTTCCACGGCCTGCTCTATCACACCCGCTTCGGCACCTACATCTTCGCGCTCGGCGGCAACCGCGAGGCGCTGCGCTATGCCGGGCTTTCGCCCAACAGGCTGCTGATCGCGGTCTATGCGATCGGCGGCGCCATGGCCGGGATTGCCGGCCTGTTGATGACCGCCCGGATGAACTCCGGCCATCCCACTGCCGGCCTCGGGCTCGAGTTCGACGCCATCGCGGCGGTCGCCGTCGGCGGCACCTCGTTCGAGCGCGGCAATGGCTGGCTGCTCGGCACGCTGCTCGGGGTCCTCTCCGTAGGCGTGCTGCGCAACGGCCTCAACCTGATCTCGCTGCCGTCCTCGGTGCAGGTTGCCAGCGTCGGCGTGCTCGTCATCCTCGCGCTGTTCCTCGATGGCCTCAGGAGCCGGGCATGACCGACATCACCAAAGAGGCGATGATGCCGCCCCGCTCCTTCCTGTCGCAGGACGCGATCCAGGTGTTCTATCGCCTGCTCGCTGCGCTCCTGATCTGCGCGGCGCTGGCCGTGCTCAGCGATTCTTTCCTGACCCTCGGCAACATCCTCAACGTGCTCCGCCAGGCGAGCCTGACCTTCTTCATCGCCTCCGGCCTCACGCTGGTGGTGCTGACCGCAGGCCTCGATCTCTCCGTTGGCGCCAATGTCGCGCTGTCGGCCTGCATCGCCGGGACCGTGATCCACACGACCGGCTCGCCCGCGCTCGGCATCCTCACCGGGCTTGGCTGCGGCGGCCTCGTCGGCCTCCTCAACGGCATCATGGTCACCGCGCTGCGCATCCCCTCCTTCATCGCCACCTACGGCATGCTGTGGGTGCTGAACGGCCTGACCTATTGGTACATGGCCGGCGAGACCCTGCACGGCTTCCCCGCCGGCTTCCGCCAGATCGGCAGCGGCTATCTGTTCGGCCTGCCGATCCCGGTCTATCTGCTGCTGGTGTTCCTCGGCATCGGGACGTTCTTCGCGCAACGCACGATCTGGGGCCAGGAGATCTATGCGATCGGCGCCAATCCCGTCGCCGCGCGGCTGTCAGGCATCCCGGTGGCGCGCCGCCTGCTGTTGGTCTATGCGGTCTCCGGCACCATGGCCGGGCTCGCCTCGATCATCTTCCTGTCGCGGCTCAATTCGGCCGAAGCCGACATCGGTGAGAGCCTGACGCTGCCGGCGATCGCTGCCGTGCTGATCGGCGGCACCTCGCTGTTCGGCGGCGTCGGCACCGTATTCGGCACCTTCATCGGCGCGCTGATCCTGACGCTGGTGCTGAACGGCATGAACCTGCTTTCGGTCAACGCCAACTGGCAGCCGCTCGTCACCGGCGTCATCGTCATTCTCGCGGTCTGGCTCGATATGAAGACCCGCCGCCGCGCGCAATGAGTTCCAGCAATCCAACAAGCAAAACGAGGGATGGAGGCAATATGAGTAAGACACTGGGTTATATCGCGCTGCCGCTGCTGATGGCCACGACGCTCGCCACTGCGGCGCGGGCCGACGGCGAGACCATCGCAGTATTCACCAAGAACCAGACCAACCCGTTCTTCCAGACGGTGCGGGTCGGCGCCGACAACATGGCGAAGTTGCTGAACGCGAAGACGCTGCAATATATCCCAACCAAGCCGGATTCTATCCCCGAACAGCTCAGCCAGATCGAGGACGTCGTCGTGAAGAAGCCGAGCGCGATCGTGTTCACGCCGGTCGACTACAAGGCGATGGTGCCCGGCGTCGAGAAGATCAACGAAGCCAAGATCCCGGTCGTCAACATCACCGACCGTTCGGCCGGAGGCAAGTTCCTGTCCTTCGTCGGCGCCGACGATTACAGCCTCGGGCTCGAGACCGCGCGCTTCCTGCTCAAGACGCTCGGCGGCAAGGGCAACATCGTCATCATCGAGGGCGTCAAGGGCTCGCTGACCAATGTGGACCGTGTCCGCGGCTTCAACGACGCGCTGAAGGAAGCCCCCGGCGCCAAGCTGCTGGCCTCGCAGCCCGGCAACTACCAGCGGCTGCAGGCGCTCCAGGTCATGGAAAACCTGATGCAGTCGAACCCGCAGATCGACGGCGTGCTCGCCGCGAACGACGCCATGGCGGTCGGCGCGATCGAGGCGCTTGACGGCGCCAACCGCAAGGCGCAGGTGATCGGCATCAACGGCACCAAGGAGGCGATCGACGCGATCAAGTCGGGCAAGCTGCTCGCCAGCGGCGACTACAACGGATTTGCGCAAGGTTGTCTCGGCACCATGATGGCGATCCGGTCCTTGCGCGGCCAGCCCGTCATCAGCGAGATCGTGCTGAAGCCGACCGTGATCACCAAGGACAATTTCCAGCCGTTCGACGTGCCGCTGGAGCAGCGCAAATGCCCCACCTTCGAGGACGCCGGCAAGCTCAGCGCGAAGTAACTGACGATCACCGCGAAGCCGGACGGCCGCTGCTGCGGTCGTCCCAACACCCGAAGCAAGGCACGGAGACACCATGCTGTTCGCCATTCACGCGCTCGACCGCGCCGGGGCGCTGCCGACACGGCTTGCCAATTACGATGCCCACAAGGCGTTCCTGAGCGACACCTCGCGCTTCGGCGTCAAGATCGTGATGTCGGGACCGCTGGTCTCCGACGACGGACAGACGATGATCGGCAGCCTGTTCCTGATCGAGGCACCTGGCCGCAAAGAGGTCGAGGCGTTCAACAGCGCCGATCCCTTTGCCGCGGCCGGGATCTGGGACAAGGTGACGATCACCGGCTTCCTGCGCCGGCAGGGTTGAG
>JAEYTQ010000609.1 GCA_023433965.1 Pseudomonadota bacterium
CGACGCCGCTGATCGGCGACTTTCATTATATCGGGCACAAGCTGCTCGCGGCCTATCCGGCCTGCGCCGAGGCGCTGGCCAAGTACCGCATCAATCCCGGCAATGTCGGCTTCAAGGACAAGCGCGACACCCAGTTCGCCGACATCATCGAGATCGCGAACAAGAACAACAAGCCGGTCCGCATCGGCGCCAATTGGGGCTCGCTCGACCAGGAGCTCCTGACCAAGCTGATGGACGAGAATGCCGCTTCGCCCAATCCGCGCGACGTGCGCGCGGTGACGCGCGAGGCCATGGTGCAGTCGGCGCTGCTCTCGGCCGCGCGCGCCGAAGAGCTCGGCATGCCCAAGGACCACATCATCCTCTCCGCCAAGGTCTCCGCGGTGCAGGATCTCATCGCGGTTTACCAGGACCTCGCAAGGCGCTCGGACTACGCCATTCATCTCGGCCTGACCGAGGCCGGCATGGGCTCGAAAGGGATTGTGGCCTCCTCGGCCGCGCTCGGCATCCTCTTGCAGCAGGGCATCGGCGACACTATCCGCATCTCGCTGACGCCCGAGCCTGGCGGCGACCGCACCCGCGAGGTGCAGGTCGGCCAGGAGCTGTTGCAGACCATGGGCTTCCGCACCTTCGTGCCGTTGGTTGCGGCATGCCCCGGCTGCGGCCGCACCACCTCGACCACGTTCCAGGAGCTGGCGCGCTCGATCCAGGATTTCATCCGCGACGAGATGCCGAACTGGAAGACGAAATATCCCGGGGTCGAGGAGCTCAACGTCGCCGTGATGGGCTGCATCGTCAACGGCCCCGGCGAATCCAAGCATGCCAATATCGGCATCTCGCTACCGGGCACCGGTGAAGCGCCGGCCGCGCCAGTGTTCGTCGACGGCAAGAAGTTTCGCACGCTGCGCGGCCCCACCATTTCGGCCGACTTCAAGGCGCTGGTGATCGACTACATCGACCAGCGCTACGGCCAGGGCGCGAAGGTGCCGGTGACGGCGGCGGAGTAAGGCCTTTTCGAAGATTGAAATCGTAAGGCGGGTTAGCGAAGCGTAACCCGCCTTATTTTTTGCCGCGCGGCTGACGACGGCGCGACTTACGAGACCATCGCGGTGGAAAAGCTCACCGCCCATCATCGGCGCGGAAGCTCTGGCGTCGATACCGGCGGGTTCGTCGAAGGTGACGCCGACCATCCCGCCGTGCCTGCCTTCAGAAACTGGTCTTGCGTTGACGCCTCCCCATTCCCGCGCCAATCTTCGCGATGACAAATCGCGGGCTCCGTCGGTCGCCCGCGAACCGCGGCGGGGAGTAGAGCTTGGGGCAGTCGCGCAGGATCATCGCCGGGCTGGTCGCGTCGATCTTGCTGTCGTCGCTGGCGACCTTCGATGCCGGTCATGCTGCTCTTGCGCGAAAGACCGCGAAAGCCAGGCCGCCGTCGCCACCGGCCAGATGCGAGATGCCGAAATTCCGCATCGTCGTGGATGTCGGGCACACGCCGGACTCTTACGGCGCGCTCAGCGCGCGCAATGATCCGGAGTTCGGCTTCAATTTCCGCCTCGGCAGGTTGATCACCGCGAAGCTCAAGTCTGAAGGCTTTGCCGCAACTCGTCTGCTCGTCACCGACGGCAAGGCACGGCCGAGCCTGTTCAAGCGCGTCAGCGCCGCGAACGACGGCCGGACCGATCTGTTCTTGTCGGTCCATCATGATTCGGTGCCGGACAAGCTGCTGGAGACCTGGGAGTTCGACGGCGCAAAGAGCTATTTCAGCGACCGCTTTTCGGGCCACTCGCTGTTCGTGTCGCGGCAGAATCAACACTTTGCGACCAGCCTGATGCTGGCCCGGATGATCGGGAGGCAGTTGAAGGAGCAGGGCCTGCGCTATGCCAGCCAGTACACCCTGCCGGTGATGGGCCACTATCGGCGCCAGCTACTCGACAAGGACGTCGGCGTCTACCGCTATGATGGGCTCGTCGTGCTGTCGCGGACGCGGAGCGCCGCGGTGCTGCTGGAGGCCGGCTCGATCATCAACCGCGACGAGGAAATGGAGATGAACTCGTCGGAACGGCACGAGGCCGTCGCGGGAGCCGTCGCCGCCGCGATGAGGCAGTTCTGCGAGAGGCGGTAGACTGCTCCGTCGTGGCAATGACGAGAGGCTACAATGGCGCCTCCCGATACTCCCGGTTGGCCAGACTCGCCTCCTCCAGATCGAGATCGCGTTCGATGCGTCGTCGTGTCTCGTCGGTGATCTGGCCGTCGCGCAGCAGGTCATGAATGAATTTGCGCTCGGCGGCGATCAGGGCGCGGGTGAGTGCCGTGCCGGCGGATGAGACGTCGTGATGGTTGGGATCGAGCGCATCGGGCAACTGGCTGACGCGGATCTCGTGACGGGCGCGCAACAGCCGCATCACCTCATCGGAGGCTTGCTTATCCGCCGTGAGCGCGTCGAGCGATTTCAGTGCGGCCTTCAAAGCCCGGCGGCGCGCGGCGATCTCGGCCGCGTGCTCGGCGGCATGCTCGGTGCGGCCGGCCTCGGCGACGCCGAGCCAGCGCACCACCGGCGGCAGCGTCAGTCCGACGCCGATCAGCGTGACGAAGATGACGCCGAAGGCGACAAACAGGATCAGATCGCGATATGGGAACGCCTCGCCGTTCGGCAGCGCGAACGGCAGCGCCAGCGCCGCGGCCAGCGACACCGCGCCGCGCACGCCGGTGAAGGCGAGCACGAACGGCCATTGCCACGGCGGCGACGGATCGCGCTCGCGGAGGGACTTCGAGAGCATCCGCGGCAGGTAGGTCGCAGGATAGAGCCAGGCGAAGCGCGCGATCACGACGATCACCAGCACGACCGCGGTCGCGATGAGAATGTCGTCGAGCGGGAAGGTCTTCGATTTCTCGTAGATCGCGCGCAGCTGGAAGCCGGTGAGCAGGAACAACATGCCCTCGATCAGGTAGATCACGAGGTCCCAGAAGAAGATGCCCTGCAGTCGCGTTGCCGAGGAGATCAGCAAGGGGCCGTTCCAGCTGACATAGAGCCCGCAGGACACGGTTGCGATCACGCCGGATCCGCCGACATGCTCGGGCAGCCAATAGGAGACATACGGCGTGATCAGCGACAGCGTCAGCTCGACCTGCGGATCCCCCGACCATTTGCGAAAGCGCAGGGAAAGCCAGCCGACGCCGATGCCGAAGGCGATCTCGCCGGCGACGATGAGGAGGAATTCGCCCGCCGCCAGCGGCAGCGAGAAGTGGCCGACCATGATCGCGGCGAGCGCGAAACGGTAGAGGATTAGCGCCGTGGCGTCGTTGGCGAGACCTTCGCCCTCGAGCACGACCAGGATGCGGCGGGGCATGTTGAGCCGCCGCGCGATCGCGAGCGGCGCCACCACGTCGGGCGGCGCGACGATGGCGCCCAGCAGGAAGCCGATTGTCCAGGGCAGGCCGATCAGGTAGTGCGTGGCCGCCGCCACCATCGCCGCCGTGAAGATCACCGCGCCGACCGCGAGCAGCACGATCGGACGCAGATTGTTCTTGAACTCGCGCCAGCTCATGGCGACGCTGGCCGAGTAGATCAGCGGCGGCAGCACCATCAGGAGCACCAATTCCGGCGGCAGCTCGACCGGCGGCATGCCCGGCACGAAGGCGAGGCCGACGCCGGAGAGCATCAGGAGAATGGCAGGCGCGATGTTGAACCGGCGCGCCGCGAGTGCAGTGACCGCCAGCACGGCAAGCAGGATGAGAAAAGTCTGAAACGTCGCTTCCATGATGGCCTGTCTTGGCCCGGAAGCGGCGGCAACGTCAATCGAGCGGCTTACACCAGCCGATCGGCCACCATCCGGCCGATTTGCGCAAACAGCGCGGCGATCTGTGCCGGGGTCGGCGTGCCGCCCTGGACATAGGCCGCGATCAGGATCGGCGTGTCGGGCTTGGGCCAGGCGACCGCGATGTCGCCCGCAGCGTCCTTGCCGTTGTAGCCGGTCTTGTCGCCGATCTTCCAGCCCGCAGGCAGGCCGCCGCGCAGGCGGTTCGCGCCGGTCTTGCAGTTCACCATCCAGTCCGTGAGCTGCGCGCGGGAGGCCGGCGACAATGCTTCGCCGGCCACCAGTCGCCGCAAATTCAGGGCCATCGCCGCCGGCGTCGTGGTGTCCCGGGGATCGCCGGGCGGCGAGCGGTTGAGCTCGGGTTCGTTGTGGTCGAGCCGCGAGGTGGTGTCGCCGAGCGATCGCCAGAATGCGGTGAGGGCGGCGGGACCGCCGATGCGTGCCAGTAGCAGATTGGCGCACGTATTGTCGCTGAGCTCGACGATCGCCTTGCACATGTCGCCGACCGACATCTTGCCGGCCGCTAGATTTTCCCTCGCCACCGGTGCGTATTCCAGCAGGTCCGCCTGGCCGTAGGGGATCATGGCCGCGAGCTGCTCCTCGCCGCGGTCGACCCGCGCCAGCACGCAGGCCGCCAGCGAAGCCTTGAACGTCGAGCACATCACGAACCGCTCGTCGGCGCGCCAGGCGAGCTTTGTGCCGGTGGCGAGATTCTCCGCATAAAGCCCGACCCGGCCGCCGCTGTCGCGCTCATAGGATTCGAGTTCTGATGGGAGGTCCCGCGCGAGCGCAGGGGACGCGGCCATCCAGGCGAATGAGGCGAGCAGGGAACGGCGGTCGAAAGGCATGGTCACTTTCAGGCGAGCGGGCCGTGGGAGATATCCGCGGCGTTAGTGCAAGCGCAGCAAAACCATCCAATCGCCTCCGGCGAGATTCTGGATTGCTTCGCTGCGCTCGCAAGGACGAATGGAGAAGGAGTGCGCCCGATTTCGGGCAGCGCGGGAGCGCTCTCTCACTCCCTCAAGTCATACCGGTACGATTTCGACACGATCTGCCAGCCATCGGCGAGCTTCATCGCGACCAGATAATCGGTGAAATAGCGCGGCGGCAGCTGACAGCGCACCTTGATGAAGGCGGTCTTGTCGTCCGAGCGGTCGATGGTGACGATGAAGTCCTCGCGCGGCTTGCCTTCGGCCTTGGCCGAGGCGCGCTTGCGTACCCGGTCGAGCCAGTCGGGCACGGTCAGCACCTGCAACTCGCCTTTTTCCACCCAGCGCAGATCGGCGGAGGGATGGAAGATGGCGCCGAGCTTGTCGGCATCGCCCTCGTAAAGTCCGTCAAAATAGCATTGCACGACGGCTTCGACGCTCGACCGGTCCTGGCTCATGGGTGTTTCCTTTGCTTAATGGCGTCGGGCGAACTTAGTTGGGGAGATCGAAATGCGCTATGGGTGTCTCTCACCAATCGCGAAGGACGTGGAATGACCGGATCAGAGAATTCGAACGCTCGCATCCTGACCGGAGAATGCTATTGCCGCACCGTCCGCTTCGAGGTGGCCGACCAATTCGCCTATGCGATGAACTGTCATTGCTCGAACTGCCGTCGCACCACAGGCGCCGCCTTCAAGTCGTTCGCAGGTATTCCGCACGACAGGCTCCGCATTGTCCGAGGTGGGGACCTCCGGATGATTGTCGGCGACGACACCACCCATGACGCGCATTGTGCCTGCTGCGGCTCGCTGCTCTATTCCCGGGTCCGCGAAGGCCAATGGGTCCACGTCGCCATGGGAACCCTGGTCGACGCCCCCTCGATCCGGCCCAGCGCCCATATTTTCGTGGGTTCGAAGGCGCCTTGGTACGAGATTGCGGACAATCTGCCGCAATATCGGGAGCACATCGGGGTTGTCTGACGGAACCCGGTTACGCGCCATTGACTGGCGAACCGCGACAGCACTGGCGCGACAAACATGAGGGACCCTTTGGCCTGTCGTCGGCGTCCGCTTCGAGACCTCTATCACAAGCGCCGGAGGTGGAT
>JAEYTQ010000657.1 GCA_023433965.1 Pseudomonadota bacterium
AGGACGACATCCCGTGCGGCCCGATCCTGTCGATGAAGGAGATCGCGGAAGACCAGTCGCTGCGCGCGACCGGCACCGTGGTCGAGGTCGACCACCCCACCCGCGGCAAATACGTCTCGGTCGGCAACCCGATGAAGCTGTCGGACTCACCGAGCGACGTTCAGCGCTCCCCGCTGCTCGGCGAGCACCCCGACGAGATCCTGCGCACGGTGCTCGGCTTCTCGGATCACCAGCTTGCCGAGATCCACAAGTCCGGCGCCCTCGACCCGCCGCAGAAGCAGGCCGCGGAGTAAGCGGACCGCATTGAACCGGACGAAAGGGCCGCCCGAAGGGGCGGCCCTTTTGCTAGGGAACGCCGAGCATGACAGGCGCCAATTCAAAGAGCCGAAAAACAACCCCATGCACAATAGCCATCCCATTGGCGCACAACGATATTTCTGATTCGACGAAAAAGTTCCGACCCGTCGGGCAAAACAGGGGTATTATGCGATCGTGGATGTCCTGCCGCGCGGAGCGCTCGGCTGTTGCCAAATCGGAACGGATCCCCGATCACACCGTCCGCGGAAGCGGATGCGCCGGATTGGCCTCCGGCTAACCGAGCCCCTCAGCGATCTCCCGCAGCCCGTTGCTCGCGAAAACACTTCACCACCGTCGCATTGAACTCGCGATGAAACCATGAACTGGTCCCGGTTGTCTGAACAAGAATTCCGCGTCGATAAGTGAAGCCTCGGCCAGGGCTAGGACGCCGCGCGGAGCAGAGGAAGCTCAAAATAGGCTTCTTGATCCGGGGTACGGTCGTCAAGACTCGAGTGAAGTCGTTGTCCGTTGGACTACGAGGTTCAAGAACGCCTACAGATGGTGAAGGCGATCAGGGATCTCGCCGACGACTTCGACAAGCACTTCGGTGCGCTGATGGCGAACTCCGCCGCGCAGCCGCCGCGCCGGGCGCAGTAGGGCTCGGCGCACACCGCGGATTGCGAGTTTGCGGGTGCCCGCTCAACATCGAGCGCCGAGGCGACGGCTGCACAAGAAAGGCCGGAGCCGCCCTGCACCCCGACAGGCGTGTCGGTCGCGCCTATGTCCCTGGCACCGTGCGCCAGCCTGAAACGAGCTTGGTTAGCACGAGCGCTCCGACGCAGATCGCAAAGCCAATGAGATCGGTCATTCCCTCGGGCACCAGCATCAATAATCCGCCAGCCCCGACGATGATCCGAGACCAAGCGGGTAGCCGCCCGGCCCAGTAGAAGTATCCCTCGAACGACGCTGCCAGGAGAACGACGGCCGCGACGGCCGTGGTCGCCACCTGGAGAACCTCCATCAACTCGCCCTTGAGGATGAGCGCCGGCTGCAACACGAAGAGCACCGGCAGCAGGAACAGGAGACACCCGATCCGGATGGCGCGCAGTCCGACCTGGATCGCGTCAGCCTTGGCGATCGACGCGGCGGCGATCGCTGCCAGGGCTACCGGCGGCGTGATGAAAGACACAAGCCCCCAGTAGAACACATAGAGATGTACGGCCATAGGATCGAGGCCGGTCGTGATCAGCGCGGGCGCGAGCACGATGGCGAGGAAGATGTAGCAGGCGGAAGCCGTCATGCCCATGCCGAGGATGAAGCTCGTGAGAGCGCCGGTAGCAAGCAGCAGCACGATATTGTTGCCCGCGTACTGCACGAGTTCGCGCGAGAACGAGTTGGCGACACCGGTGATCGACAATGCGCCGATAATCAAACCTATGCCGGCAATCAGTCCCACGATCTGCGCGACGGTCTGGCCGACATCGACGACAAGCCCGACGAAGTAGCGGGGCGTGAAGCCCAGCGCAGGTGCTCGAAAGATCGCGATCAGCACCAGGAAGAGCGAAACCCAGAAGGGCGCCTCGCCCTCAAGACGCCAGACGAGCAACAGCAGGGTGAGCGCAACCAGCGCGCCAATGTAGTACCAGCCGCCGATCAAAGTACGCGTGAGGGGCGGCACGTCGTCGGCACCGGTTCCACGCAGCCCGTTGCGCGCCGCGTAGAAGTCCGTTTGCATGAACAGTGCGAAGAAATACAGCACCGCCGGCAGGAATGCGGCGACGACGACATCGGCGTAGGGCACGTTCAGGAAGTTGGCCATGATGAAGGCCGCCGCTCCCATGACAGGCGGCATCAGCGCGCCACCCGTCGACGCGCAAGCTTCGACGGCGCCGGCATAGGCAGCTGGATAGCCGCAGCGCTTCATGGTGGGAATAGTGAGCGTGCCCGTGGTGAGCACGTTCGATGTTGGGCTGCCGGACAGCATCCCGAAGAATCCCGATGAGATGATTGCCACTTTGGCAGGACCGCCGCGCGCCGTCCCAAGAAGGGCGGACGCGAAGTCCATGAAGAAGGCGCCGCCGCCGGTCGACGCCAGGACCACACCGAACACGAGGAAGCCGATCAGCGTGTCCGCAACGACCTGCATCGGAATGCCGATCAGGCTCTCGAGGCCATAGACGTGTTCGCTGAGGGCCTGGCCGAGATCGAGTTGCACGCCCCAGAGAAAGCCGGGCATGTGGCCCGCATAGAGCGGGAACGACGCAAAGATGAGACAGAAGACGAAGAGAATGGTCTCGCCCGTGCGCCGGAGCCCTTCGAGGACCAGAGCAATGACAACGCCCGCCACGATCTGCGCTTCGAGTGGCCCAGTCGTGTTCCAGCCCGCGTCGATGACGTATTGCGCCCGCGAGGCAATCCAGCTGGTCAGGCCCAGCAGAGCAGCACCGCAAATCCAATCGTACCAGGGCACGGGACCGTGCCACGGCTTGCGCGCAGGAAAGGCAAGGAAGCCGATCGCACCAAAAATGCCGATGATCAGGTAGTAGTAAGCCGTGCTGATCGGCCGAAAGCCGCCGATGCCCAGATTAAAGACCTGATTGACCGAGAGCGCTAGTCCAAGCAACGTCAGGACGAACGTTGCCCAAAATGCGCGCCCCTCAAGCCGTGCCGAGCGGGCTTCGGGGTCTTCAACTATCGGTGTCGCGACCTCAGCCTGTTCGGTCGTCATCGCATTTATCCCCTATAGATCCGCCGTCGATCACAAACGAGGACTTCGAGTGGCGTACTGCAAAAAGAAGGACAGGCGCGTCGGCGCAATCGACCGCAACGCCTGCCTCAGCGTGTCGGAGCTAGAGGGACTTGAGAACCTCGGCACGACGCGGCATCCAAAGCTCACCCAGCTTGGCGGCATCGGCGTCCTTTGCGGCGGACTCCTTGGCCATCATGTCGGCCCAAGCCTGCCGGAGCAGTGCGTGACGCTTCACGATGCCGTCCTGCCACTTCTGGTGATCGGGCGTCCAGACGTTCTTCTCCTTGAGGAGCTTGATGGCACCCTCGTGGAAGGGCGCGTCCATCGGGTAAGCGCCGGAGTTCTTGACTTCCCAGCGCTCCATGATGGGTGAGGCGGCCTTGTAGGTGTCATAGGTGTCGACGATCGCCTTCGTGACCGCGTAGACCTCGTCCACCTTGGCATCGCCGTAGACGGTAATCATGGGATACCTGTAGCCCATGACGGCCCGGGGATTTTCCTTGGACACGCCCGATCCGAACGTCTCCGTGTAGGGCGCCGCGAGCGGAATGGCGCGCTGGATCTTGCTCCACAGATCCTTGTCGGTTGCTGGAAGCTCGATCCAATCGATGCCGTAAGAACTCGCCTCAAGTTCCTTGAGCGACACGGTCGTCAACGCCGCACCGGCGGCATCCGCACGACCCTCGACGAGCGCCTTAAGCGAAGCGCCGTAACTCGGGAACTCGACGACCTGCATATCGCTGTACGAGATGCCACCAGCGTCGAGAATAGGCTCGATCTTCGCGTTGACGGACGTATTCGCCTTTGCAATCGCGTACCGCTTGCCCTTGAGATCCTTCAGTGTCTTGATGCCGCTCGTCTTCGTCACGCAGATGGACAGCGAATTCACGCGACCGAGCAGACAGCGCAGATCCTGCGGCCCCCAATTCGGCGCGGCATACTCGTAGAGACCCTCGGCGGCGAAGAAGACCTCGGTCGCCAGCCAGCCATGTGTTACGCGACGGTCCTTCACTGGCTGGATGCGGCCGATCGATGTGCCGGAGGGCTGGAGGCGTACGCGCGTGCCATACGTCTTGCCGAGTGCATCCGCTATGGCCGAGGCCTCCACGTAGCCGGAGGCGCCAACGTCGTAGACGCTCCAGATCATGGTCGGCGGCAGATCGGGCAGCGATTTCGTCTGAGCTGCAGCGAGGTCCGGAAGCAGTCCGGCACCCAGAACAGCACCCATCCCGCCGAGATAGGCTCTGCGATCAATCTCCATCAACGTCTCCTCCTTCTTACCGGTTTTTTCTACTTTTGTCGGCTCGCGCCCTGTAAACCACCTCGGTCACGGGAGTACAAGGCGGCACTTCTTCTAGCATAGGAGGTCGGGTTTTTCTTGCACCACAGCCTGGTGGGGCACCCGGCGGCCTCGGACGCGCCTGCCAAGTAAGGATCGACGACGGGCCCGACCGGGACACGGGAAAAGCCGTCCCACGAAGGCCTCGAGCTGTCGATCGCCGCTGTCCTTCGGCAAGCGCCGTCGTCGCGGACGCGCGCGCAAGCCTTGCAGGCGCATCAGTCGATTGATTTGGTGGAGGCCACAGTCCACCCCATCGGCAAGCAGATCACGCCACACCCAGCGCGCACCATAGATGCGGTCGCTCGCCATGAAGCTTGCCTTCCCTTGCCGCCGAGTTCGTCGCTGCGGGATCTGGCGCTGGGCGAGATTCAGCCAGGCATGGAAGCCCGACCGCGATTCCCCTAGCGCGTCGCATAGCCATGCGACCGCCCAGATCGCCCGGCAGCGGAATTGAGGCTTCCGCTACCAAACGGGCACACCTTGCCCCCGCCGTCGGTGTTGAGGCAAAGTGTCCGCAAGAAGTGTGGGCTATCGCATATGACTTGGTGGCGGCCTGAGCGCACGCCTCGTCCTTCGAGACGGCATCACGCGCCTCCTCAGGACGAAGCTCATCGGCATCAGCGCTCGTTGAGGCTGCAGCCGCGCGCTCCGTCCTCATCCCCGCGCAATGGCGAAGCCATTGTCGCTGGAGGAGCCCGCCTGAAGCGGGCGTCTCGAAGGATGGCCGCAAGGAAACAGGGAAAAATGCGATAGCCCGGCGCAAGACAGGGAGATCAACATGTCACTGCTGGGCAAGGCCGCCGTCGCGATGTGGTGGAGCGTTCGCGCCGAACAACGCGCCGAGTTCGGCGACTGGCATTCGCATGAGCACTTTCCGGAGCGGATGAGCATTCCCGGATTCCGGCGCGGGTCGCGCTGGACCAGCACCACGGACACGGACGGCTTCTTCGTGCTCTATGAGCTAGCGGAGTATGAGGTGCTCACATCGAAGGGCTATCTCGACCGGCTCAACGCGCCGACGCCGTGGTCCGCGAAGATGATGCCGCACCATCTCGGCATGGT
>JAEYTQ010000722.1 GCA_023433965.1 Pseudomonadota bacterium
CAGCCTGGCGTGAACGAGGATCTGGCGGCCACCGCGGTCTGGGGCTCACAGCAGCTCAACCTCTCGCCCGGCGCCAAGTATGACGGCGTAGTCGGCATCTGGTACGGGAAGGGCCCCGGCGTCGACCGGTGCGGCGACGTGTTCCGTCACGGCAATGCCGCGGGCTCGGCCAAGAATGGCGGCGTCCTCTGCCTTGCCGGCGACGACCACGGCGCAAAATCCTCCACCGTCCCGCATCAGTCCGACCATGCTTTCATGTCGGCCCTGATGCCGTATCTCTATCCATCGAGCATCCACGAGATGATCGAGATGGGCCTGCTCGGCATCGCGATGTCGCGCTACTCGGGCTGCTGGGTCGGCATGAAGGTGATCACGGAGACGGTGGAGACCACCGCCGAGATTGATCTCACCGACGAGATGAAGCCCTTCATCATCCCCACCGATTTCGAGCTGCCGCCCGGCGGCCTCAACCTGCGCTGGCCCGACGACCGCTTCGAGCAGGACCGCCGCCTGCAGGACTACAAGGGCTTTGCCGCGATCGCCTTTGCCCGCGCCAACAAGGTCAACCGTGTCACCATGGATTCGCCGAACGCGCGTTTCGGCATCATGGCCTCGGGCAAGAGCTATGAGGACGTGCGGCAGGCGCTGCGCGAGCTCGGGATCACCCAGGAGGTCGCAGCCAAGATCGGCCTTCGCCTCTACAAGATCGGCATGCCCTGGCCGCTGGAGCCGGAAGGCGTGCATGAATTTGCCGTCGGCCTCGAGGAGATATTCATCGTCGAGGAGCGGCGCGAGATCGTCGAGAACCAGGTCAAGCAGGTGTTGTTCAACTGGCGCGACGACGTGCGCCCGCGCATCGTCGGCAAGATGGACGAGCACGACAAGCGCTTTCTGACCTTCGCCGCCGAGCTCAGCGTCGCCTCGCTCGCGACCTCGCTCACGGAGCGGCTGCTTCGACTTGACCTCAACCCCGAAATCGCGGAGATGCTCCGCGCCAAGGCTGACTGGTTCAACGGCCGTCAGGCGTCGCAGATGATCCCGACGGCGCCGGTCTCCCGCACCCCTTATTTCTGCTCCGGCTGCCCCCACAACACCTCGACCAAGGTTCCCGAAGGCAGCCGCGCGCTGGCCGGCATCGGCTGCCACTTCATGGCGCTGTGGATGGACCGCTCGACCGAGACCTTCACCCACATGGGCGGCGAAGGCGTGCCGTGGGTCGGCATCGCGCCGTTCACCAACGAGAACCACATCTTCGCGAACCTCGGCGACGGCACCTACTTCCACTCCGGCCTTCTCGCCATCCGCCAGGCGGTCGCCTCCAAGACCTACATCACCTACAAGATCCTGTACAACGACGCGGTGGCCATGACCGGCGGCCAGCGTCATGACGGCGATCTTTCGCCGCAGCAGATAACGTTCCAGCTCCACGCCGAAGGAATTCGCGAGATCTATCTGGTCTCTGAGAATCCCGATTCATATCCGGCTAGCACCATCGCGACCGGCGTGAAGCTGCACCACCGCGACGAATTGCAAGACGTCATGAAGATGTGCCGGGAGTTCAAGGGCACCTCGGCGATCGTGTTCGTGCAGACCTGCGCCGCCGAGAAGCGCCGCCGCCGCAAGCGCGGCCTGATGGAGGATCCGGCACGCCGCGTCATGATCAACCCCGCGGTCTGCGAAGGCTGCGGCGACTGCTCGGTGCAGTCGAACTGCATCTCGGTCGAGCCGCTGGAGACCGAGTTCGGCCGCAAGCGCGCCATCAATCAGTCGTCCTGCAACAAGGACTATTCGTGCCTGAAGGGTTTCTGCCCGTCCTTCGTCACCGTCGATGGTGGCAAGCCGCGCCACCGCGCGCCTGGCGAGCTTAGCGAGATCGGCGAGCTGCCCGAGCCGGCCTCGCGGCCGACGCTCGACAAGCCCTACAACATCGCCGTCGGCGGCGTCGGGGGCACTGGTGTGCTCACCATCGGCGCGCTGCTCGGCATGGCCGCCCATATCGAGGGCAAGGCCTCGATGATCCTCGACATGTCGGGTCTCGCGCAGAAGGGCGGGGCGGTGCTCAGCCACGTCCGCCTGTCGGATCATCCGGCGGAGGTGACCTGCTCGCGCATCGTCACCGGCACGGCCGATCTCGTGCTCGCCGCCGACGAGGTGGTCGCTGTTGCCAAGGACACCATCTCGCTCTGCGACACCAGCCGCACCCGCGGCATCATCAACAGCCACGTCATCCCCACCGCCGACTTCGTCCTCAACCGCGACTTCAACTTCCAGACCCGCAAGCTCAACGCTGTGCTGGAGACGGCGCTGCACAAGGACTCGGTGTTCTTCGACTTCACCAAGCCGGCCGAGCAGCTGCTCGGCGATGCCATCGCCACCAACATGATGATGATGGGCTATGCCTATCAGAAGGGCCTGTTCCCGCTCTCGGCGGAATCGATCGAGCAGGCGATCGAGATCAACGGTGTCTCGATCAAGATGAACAAGGAAGCCTTCCGCCTCGGCCGCCTTGCGGTCGCGGACCCTGCGCGCCTCGCCGACATGCTGAAAGGCACGGACGAGGTCGTCGCGCCCAAGACGCTGGACGCCATGACGCTGGACGAGGTCATCGAGCATCGCGCCAAGCACCTGACCGCCTACCAGAGTAGCCGGCTCGCCAAGCGTTACCGCAAGCTGGTCGACCAGGTTCGCGATGCCGCGGCGAAGGGCGGCTATGACGATGCGCTGCCGCGCGCCGTCGCGGTGAATTACGCCAAGCTGCTTGCCTACAAGGACGAGTACGAAGTCGCACGCCTCTACACCGACGGCGCCTTCGAGCAGCAACTCCGCGACCAGTTCGAGGGCGACTTCAAGTTCAACTTCAACCTGGCGCCGCCAATCCTCAGCCGCGGCGTCGACCCGCTCGGCCGCCCGAAGAAACGCGCCTTCGGCCCATGGATGCTGAGCGTCTTCCGCGTGCTGGCAAAGTTCAAATTCCTGCGCGGCACCCCGTTCGACATTTTCGGCCGCAGCGCCGACCGTAAGCTGGAACGCGACCTGATCGCCGGTTACGAGAAGGACGTCGCCACCGTGCTCGGCCTGTTGTCTCCGGTCACGATCGACACCGCGGTCGAATTGCTCTCGCTGCCTGACCGCATCCGCGGTTACGGCCCGGTCAAGGAGAAGGCGGTCGCAGACGCCAAGGCCCGCTACGCCCAGCTCGCCGCGGATCTGGCGAGCCCGCCGCCCGCGCCAAGGCAGATCGCGGCGGAGTGATCGTTCGTTGTGTAATTGCAGTGTGTAGTGCGATGAGCGGATTTGGTAAAACATCAAGATCGCTCAAGAGAGGACTTTCCTTAGACACCTTCTACTTTCCTGCACGGAACTGTTAGGTAAAGGTTCCTTACATAGGTGGGCATGTGCGCCGACCGATGTGAGGATCTTCAGTGACTGGGAATTTCAAGCGGACGCTGTGTCTTGGCGCAATCGGCCAACTCGTTTTTTCGATCGACCTGTCCCGTCCTGTCCTGGCTCAACCCGCAGAGCTTCCCGCCGGCACGGTCGAGGCTCCTGTCCGACAAGCAACTCGCCGCGCGACACCGTCGGGGCGGGCGTCCGCCGGCCGCGCGGCTCCGCGCCGGACGACGCCTCCGTCGCGTCAAGCCGAGCCCGTGGCCTATGCAACGCCTCGTACCGGTATTATCGGAGCGCTCCCGGCGGTGTACGCCGGCGGTCAGGTCGCAACGGGCGGACAGGTCGGCCTGCTCGGCAATAGAAGCGTGATGGACACGCCGTTCAACCAAACCAGCTACACGAGAGAACTGATTGAAAACAATCAGGCGCGAACGCTGCCGGATGTGTTGATCAGTGATCCCTCGGTGGGCTCGGCGCTGCCACGCAATATCGGCCGCGAGCAACCGGTGATCCGCGGCTTCCTGCTCGGCAATTCCAGCGTCGCCTTCAACGGCTATTTCGGCCTGATTGGAAACAACAACTTCAATGTGCTCGATGC
>JAEYTQ010000736.1 GCA_023433965.1 Pseudomonadota bacterium
GATCCGATCGGCCGCTTCCACCGCACCTTCGACATCGTCTTCGCCATGGTGTTCGGCTCGCTCGACCGGGCGCTGTCGTCGTCGCGGCAATTGCATCGTCGCCACGGCATGATCGTCGGCGAGATGCACGAGACGGTCGGCCCGTTCGCGGCAGGCTCACGCTATTGTGCCAATGACGTTCCGATGCTGCGCTGGGTCCACGCCACGCTGGTCGAGACCGCGCTGATGACGCACGACCTCGTCCTGCCGCCGCTCTCGGCGGAGGAGCGCGAGCGTTACTGGGCCGAGAGCCGGACGTTCGGTGCGCTGTTCGGGCTGACGGGAGATGACCTGCCTGCGGACTGGTCCGGCTTCGCCGCCTACACCGCGGCGATGGCGGCCTCGGACACGCTGACGGTCAGCCCGGCGGCCCGCGAGATCGCGACGCAGATCTTCACCGGCGCGCGTCCGTGGTTGCGGCCACCGCGATGGTATCGCGCACTCACGGCCCGAATGCTGCCGGAGCGGCCGCGCACGGGCTTTGGCTTCGAGCTCGACGCGCGCGAGGAGAGGGCGGCCGACAACGCGCTGCGATGGATCAGGCGGATTTATCCACGATTGCCCGACAGGCTGCGCTTTGTCGGCCCCTACCAGGAAGCGCAGGCGCGCCTGCGCGGCGAGACGCAGCCCGACTGGATGACGCGCTGTCTCAACCGCGCCTGGATCGGCCGGCCGCAGATGGATGTGCGAGGGAAGTAGGCTCTCGAGGCCAAGCTTTCTGCCCGCCGCTACTCTGTCATTCCGGGTTCACGCCGAGCGGCGCGCCCCGGATGACAGCGGTGCCTCACACCGACGCCAGCTTGCGGTACAGCGCGCTGTAGCTGCCGGCCGAGATGCTCCAGGAGAACGAGCGTCCCATGGCGCTGCGGCGCATGGTATCGAGCTGGTCGTGGGCCATGAAGGCCGAGAAGGCCCGCCGCACGCCGCCCAGGAAGGATTCGCGCGAGGGCCTGGAGAACAGGAAGCCGGTCTCGCCGTCGGTGATGGTCTCGGCAAGGCCCCCGGTCTGGTGCCCGATCGGCAGCGAGCCGAAGCGCTGCGCGTACATCTGGCTGAGGCCGCATGGTTCGAAGCGCGACGGCATCAGGGTGAAATCGCTGCCGGCGAAGATGCGGCGCGCCTGGGCATCATTGAAGCCGATTACCACGCCGATGGCGTCGGGGCGGCGGCGATGCGCGTCGATCAAGGCCTGCTCGAGCGCCGGCTCGCCGGAGCCGGTGACCACGATCTGCCCGCCGGCGTCGACGATCTCGTCGGGCGCCGACAGCACGTGGTCGGTGCCCTTCTGGTGCACGAGGCGCGCGACGATGCCGAACATCGGTCCGCGCGAGACGGCCAGGCCGAACTGCTTGCTGACGTAGTCCGCATTGGCCCTCTTGCCGGCCCAGTCGCCGGCGCCGAACTGCTGGGCAAGCTGGGCGCAGGAGCGCGGGTCCCAGCTCTCGTCGATGCCGTTGAGGATCCCGGTGAGCTCGGCGGCGTCCGAGCGAACGCGGAGCAGGCCCTCCATGCCGCAGCCGAATTCGGCGGTGGTGATCTCCCGCGCATAGGTGCCGCTGACCGTGGTGAGGTGCGAGGCGTAGACGAGGCCCGCCTTGAGGAAGGAGACCTGATCGTAGAACTCGAGGCCGTCGATGTGGAAGGAGCTCTCCGGTGCCCCGATCCGACGCAGCGAGTCCTTCGGGAAGAGGCCCTGATAGGCGAGGTTGTGGATGGTCAGGATCGACGGCAGCTTGGCGCCGTGCCAGGCAAGGTACGCCGGTACGAGCGAGGCCTGCCAGTCATTGGCATGGATCAGGTCAGCTGCCCAATTCTTGTCCAGCTTGCCCATGGCGAGCTCAGCCGCCGCCGAGGCAAAGCGCGCGAAGCGGATGTCGTTGTCTGGCCAGTCGCGTCCGGACTCGTCGCCATAGGGATTGCCCGGACGGTCGTAGAGTTGTGAGCACAACAGCACATAGACTGGCATGCCGTCCTTGGTCGCAGCCCGGCCAAGCGAGCAGGCCGGCATCTCGGCGAATGCGGGACAACGCCCGACGATCTGAATATGCGTGAGTTGCTCGATGATGTCGCGATAGCCGGGCAGCATGATCCGGATATCGGCGAAGGAGCGGAGTGCACGGGGGAGCGCGGCGGAAACGGCGGCCAGTCCGCCAACGCGAACGAAGTCGTCCATCTCTGTGGTAACGAACAAGACCCTCAAGAACAGTCGCCCTCTTCCGATCCCGCTCGCTGCTATGCAAGAACGGGTCCAATTGTGCTGGAATACTCAAAGCCCGCCCACACGGTGCGCCTTTCGGTAAGTACTTTCCTACTCAGCCGCCGCCCTCTAGGGTCGCCGCATCAACCAGAGAGAGCAGTGAAGGTTCCAAAGGGCCCGAGGATGCAGCTAGCAGATAAGCATGAGGGGACGACGACAAAGGCCTTCGCGGGCGTGCGGGTCCTGGATTTTTCGACCACGATCGCCGGCCC
>JAEYTQ010000753.1 GCA_023433965.1 Pseudomonadota bacterium
GCTTCTCCTTCAACGTCAAGGGCGGCCGCTGCGAGGCCTGCCAGGGCGACGGCGTCATCAAGATCGAGATGCACTTCCTGCCCGACGTCTACGTCACCTGCGACGTCTGCAAGGGCAAGCGCTACAATCGCGAGACGCTGGAGGTGCTGTTCAAGGGCAAGAGCATCGCCGACGTGCTCGACATGACGGTCGAGGAGGCCGCCGAATTCTTCAAGGCGGTGCCGCGCGTCCGCGAGACGTTCCAGACCTTGCACCGCGTCGGGCTCGACTACATCCATGTCGGGCAGCAGGCGACGACGCTCTCAGGCGGCGAAGCCCAGCGCGTCAAGCTGGCCAAGGAGCTGTCCAAGCGCGCCACCGGCCGTACGCTCTACATCCTCGACGAGCCGACCACCGGCCTGCACTTCCATGACGTGAAGAAGCTGCTGGAGGTGCTGCACGAGCTGGTCGCCCAGGGCAACACCGTCGTCGTCATCGAGCACAATCTCGAAGTCATCAAGACCGCCGACTGGGTCATCGACCTGGGGCCGGAAGGCGGCGACGGCGGCGGCGAGATCGTGGCGTGGGGACCTCCGGAGGACATTGCGAAGGCGCCGCGGAGCTATACGGGGAAGTTCCTGGCCCCGGTGCTGGAGAAGGCGCGAAAGCCGAAGCGGCGGCGAACGGCGAGCGAGGCGGCGGAGTGACATCGCTTTGGACTCGGCCAGCCTGCGCGAAACCAAAGGTCTGCAACCAGACAAATATCGGCGAGGAAGCAGCCGGATCGGGTTGATCCATCCGCGGATGCGCAAAGTCGCTCAGATGACTGCGTTGTTGATCGACACAATTTGTGATTGTTCCGAGTGGCGTCTATACTTAACTGGCTTCGCCGCGGAGATCAGATTTGAGTGACGTAATCGATCAGTCAAACTTTCGGTTTCAATTCAATATCACAATAGAGGACGATAGATCCTTCCGAAAACTTGCAGGCAAACGTCTGAAGGTACACGTCAATCGGGAGTCCCTTCAAGTTCAAGCGCTCATCATTTGGGCTGTCGCGATGGTCGCCGGCGTTTTTGCCGTCGCTCTCGAATGGGCAACGCCGCAAATTCTGTCTGTATTGCTAGTCGGCTTTGTGCTTGGCCAGATTTACGCGTTCTTCGTAGCGTGGCAGGTATTCCGACAAATCCAGGACAATCTATTTGAGGTGGGTCGCGTCGAGCAAATGACGTGGCACGTCACCTTTGACGATAGCTCGATTGTCGTCAGAACTCCCGCTGGCGAACGCCGGACCTCCTGGCATTCCATCCAGGGCGTAACAGATACGCCGACCATGGTGGCGATATGGTACAATTCGGCATACGGCTTCTTCATCCCGGCGCGAGCCTTTTTCGATCCCTCCGCCCGCGCTGCTTTTGTCGAATGGGCGAGTGAGCGGCTGCGGTCCGCCACCACTTCCTAGGCCTGATCGACGACTTCCGGAAGCCGCGTTCGAACCAATGCGAAATCCTTCTCCCATGCCCTACACCCTCGCCATCTTCGACCTCGACGGCACGCTCGCCGACAGCTTTCCGTGGTTCCTGCGCACCATTAACGACGTCGCCGACCACTTCAATTTTCGTCGTGTCGCGCCTGAGGACATCGAGGAGCTCAGGCATGCGTCGAGCCGCGAGATCCTCGCACGACTCGAAGTGCCGCTATGGAAGCTGCCGGCGATCGCGCGGCATGCGCGGCGGCTGAAGGCGGAGGCTGCTTCCGAGATATCGCTGTTTGCGGGCGTCGAGGCGATGCTGCGAGCGCTGACTGATAACGGCGTGCAGCTCGCGCTGGTGACCTCCGACAGCGAGGCCAATGCGCGCGAGAAGCTCGGGAACGCCGCAGCGCTGTTCTCGCATTTTGCCTGCGCGGCGTCGCTGTTCGGCAAGGCTGCGAAATTCCGCCGGGCCATCCGGAGCGCGGGCGTCGCGCCTGCCCGGGTGATCTCGATCGGCGACGAGGTCCGCGACATCGACGCGGCACGTACGGTCGGGATCGCCTGTGGCGCGGTATGCTGGGGCTATGCGGCACCGGCGGCGCTGAGGGCGCTTCGGCCCGACCATGTGTTCGAGCATATCGGCGACATCGCGACGGCGCTGATCGGCGTCCCGGCTCCGATTCAGGCTTAAACCACCGCGCGGCCGTCTGGCTTGTCCATCGACAGCGAGAGCCGGCGCGCACTCACTCGCCGGATCGACCGGCAGCCTTGCGCGAGGATCCCCCTCCGACTTCCCGGTCCAGGCACGCAAAAGCCTCTTTCACGTGGGCCGCCAAAGGTCGCTTGCCCTGATCGCGATTCCAATTGTCGATCGCCAGTCGCAAGGCTCCGACCGACATCATGGCGACCACGCGCAGCGCAGCCTGCCGATGCGGCTGCGGCCACATCTGGCTCAGCGCCGCGAAGACCGCTTCTTCCTTCTCGACGTATTTTGCCTGCTGCCGGATGCGAAGCGTCTCGTTCGTCGACATCAGGCGCTCGATCACCTTGGTTTGCTTGTAGTCGACCGGGAAGCGCGCGGCCAGCTCCAGCAGGCCGTTCCTTGCGGCATCGAGCGGCGACTGCTTGGTCGTTTGCTCGAGCACGGCGGCACGCAGGGTCTCGCCGAAACCACCATCCTGCCACGCCAGAAGGATTTCTTCCTTGGACTTGAAGTAATAGAAGAACGTCCGTCGCGAGATCCCCGCCGCCTCCGCGATCGCGTCGAGCGTGGTGGCATCATAGCCCTTGGTCAAAAACAATTTCAGGCCCTGCTCGGCGATACGATGCAGCGTTTCGCGACGCTTCCGCTCGCGCAGGCCTTCCTCCTTCCGGGACG
>JAEYTQ010000771.1 GCA_023433965.1 Pseudomonadota bacterium
GCTACGTGTCCCGGACGCGCTGCAGCGTGCAACGCTGCTGCGCAGAGCCGGGACAGAGCTCGCGGCTGGCGCGTGCGGTGAGATGGGCCTCGGCTCTGCAGCGCACCGCGAAGACGCGCCGCGCTGCGTCCGGGGCACGAGCGCAGGACATGACGCCAAGGAACCGACCCTGTCCCTCCCCGTTGTCCCCCGACACCTGCACCATTCGCAGAGCATCGAGCCATGTCGGACGCCTACGATTATTTTCGCGCGCACGCCGTTGCCGCCGTCCGCAAGGCGCGGGCGTTGCCGCGAGGCTGGGCCAAGCAGAAGCAGCGCACGGTGGCGCGGGTCTATCACCTGCTGTCCAGGGAGGCCGCGCTGACGCCGAACATCCATCACCTGGAAGATTTTCGCGCGGCCCGGCGGCTGGAGCGGCAGATCGGCCGCTGATTTCGTCCATGCAAATCTGATCGGCTGCCATTCCGCAGGAATTGTTCCCCCGTGCGCACCGCACAGGTTGACGTCTGCCGCGCCAGCCAGTTGGATGCGCGCGCACACAGGGGCCTCTCATGACGTTTTCCAGCATCTTTGCGCAGTTCGTTGCGCTTCTCGGCGGCATCGCGCTGCAATGGCGAAAGCTGTCGGGCACCGAACCGGCACCTGCCTGGGGAGACAAGCCGGCGATTCCCGAAGCGAAGCCGCAAGGCGCGATCCCGACCCTGAAGATGCCCACAGCGCGCGGCTGGCGCGAGGGACAGAAGCCGACGGCCGCGCCCGGGCTGGCGGTCAATGCGTTCGCGACCGGCCTCGACCATCCGCGCTGGATCGAGGTGCTGCCCAACGGCGACGTGCTGATTGCGGAAGCGACGCAGATTGCGGGTCCGCCGCGCTCGGTGTTTCACTATGCGATGCAGGCGACGATGCGGCGCGCTGCGGCGCTCGGCGTGTCTGCCGACCGCATCACGTTGCTGCGTGACAAGGACGGCGACGGCGTCGCGGAGATTCGCGGCGTCTTCATGGAGAAGCTCAGCCAGCCGTTCGGCATGGCACTGGTCGGCGACACCTTCTATGTCGGCAACACCGACGGCGTAATGGCGTTTCCGTATGTTGCGGGCACCGACCGCATCACCGCACCGGGCCAGCGGCTCACGACGTTCAAGCCCGGCGGACACTGGACGCGCAGCCTGCTCGCAAGCCCCGACGGCAAGAAGCTCTATGCCGGCGTCGGCTCGCTCAGCAACATCGCCGAGATGGGCATGGAGGTCGAGCAAGGCCGCGCCGCGGTCTACGAACTCGACCTCGCCGCCGGCACGCATCGCATTTTCGCGGCCGGCCTGCGCAATCCGGTCGGCCTCGCCTTCGAGCCGAATACGAATGTGCTCTGGACCGTGGTCAACGAGCGCGACGGGCTCGGCGACGAGACGCCGCCCGATTATCTCACGTCCGTGCGTGACGGCGGCTTCTACGGCTGGCCCTATTGCTACTGGGGCAAGACCGTGGACGACCGCGTGCCGCAGGATCCGGCGATGGTCGCCAAGGCGATTCAACCGGACTACGCGCTCGGCGGCCACACCGCTTCGCTCGGCCTATGCTGGATGCCCGCGGGCACCCTGCCCGGCTTCGGCGACGGCATGGTGATCGGCCAGCACGGCTCGTGGAATCGCAGCAAGCTGTCCGGTTACAAGCTGGTGTTCGTCCCGTTCGCGAACGGCAAGCCCTCCGGCCCCGCTCGCGACATCCTGTCGGGCTTCCTGTCTCCGGACGAGAAGGAATCCTACGGCCGCCCGGTCGGCGTCGTAATCGGTCCCGACAAGAAGTCGCTGCTGATGGCCGACGACGTCGGCAACGTGATCTGGCGCGTGACGGGAGCTTGAGCGAGCTGGACGCCGAGAGGCTCGCATGTCCGCTCCCGTAGAGCACGCGTCGGGCTAATCAGCGTCAGGCGATCACGTCCCTACGCACAGCGTAGCGCGCTGCTTGCGCAGCAGTGCGATCACCGACAGCGCGGTGATGATCCCGGTCTTGGGGTTCTCGGACGGGATGTTCTCGATGCCCATCGAGAAGCGGGCGGAATCCGCCTCGACCTCGATGCGATGAACGTTGCGCGTCACGGTGGGATCTGCCCAGACCTGGATCTGGGTGCGATCAGGGCCGATGCCCGCCAGCGACAGCGCAACGGCGACATTGACGTTGGCCGGGAAGCCCTTTGCAGCCTCGCGCGCGCTGCCCTCGAACAGCTTGAGCGGCTCGCGCAGATTGTCGATGTCGATGTTGTTCTGCACGATGAAGGGCGCGCCTTTCAGTCCGTCGATCGGCTTGCGCGTCACCATCTGTACCGAATGAATGGTGCCGATCGCGGCGGCGTTGACGGCATCGAGGCCGATCAGCGCGCCCGTGGGCACCAGGATGCGGCCGCCATTGGCGCGGGCAAGGTCGACCAGATCGAAATGATCGAGCAGGCCGCCGACGCTGACCACGACCGCGGACTTGCCGCGCTTGACCGCAGGCTCGACGATCGCACGGAGCTGGCTGCTCGGCGCGCATTCGACCACGATGTCGGCGGCATCGCCGAGCTGCTCGATCGGCAACACCGTCGGCGGACGACGAAGGCCGGCAAGAAAGACCTGATGCTTGGCAGGATCACGCACCGCGACGGCAGACAGCGCCAATCCCTCGATGCCCTGGTCGAGCGCAGATGCGATCTTGGTGCCGATCGAACCGAGCCCCGCAATGGCCACCCGCAATTCGCTCAACGCTCTCGGTTCTGACATCGCACCCTGCCTTCTCGCTGGACCGATATCATAGCGCATCGCCTTCTGCGTAAGCCAGTGCGGCTGCGCGCAGGGAGCGGCGAACAGTCCCTACTTCCGCGCCGTCGCCGGAGGAACAGCGATCGCGGCGGGCGGCTCGGGCGGCGTCAGATGACGGGGGATGATAATGGTCTGGCCCGGCGTCAGCTGCGCGTTCTCCGGCAACGAGTTGCTCTGCGCCAGCGTCCACAGCGGCACGCGATTGGCGGCGGCGATGCTCTCCAGGGTGTCGCCACGGCGCACCGGCACTCGCACGCCGGAATCCCACAGCTCGACCAGCGTATCGGCCGGCACCAGATAACGCAGCGGCACGGCATCGGCCTGGGTCTGGAGTGGAATGCGCGGAAGCTGCGTCACCATCTCGACGATCTGGCGATGGATGTCGTCGGATTTCTCGATGTTGATATGGCTGACACGCGCGTTTTGCTTGAGATCGTAGCTCGCATAGTGGCCGCGAAAGCCGGGCACCGCCACGACGTCGCCCCCGCCGAGCACGCTGTCGGACAGGAAGATGTTGATGAAGCGCTCGACATTGAGCGGCACGTCGCCCGTCGCCTGCGCAGGATCGATGGCGATGACGAGGCTGATCGGGATGTTTTCCTTGGCCGCCATCTCGGAAATGACGATCGAGCACAGCCCGCCCATGGAATGGCCGATCAGCACGATCGGCGCGGCCTTCTCCTTGTAGCTGGCGATGGCGCGGCTGCCGATGAACCGGCACAGGGTGAATTCATAGACGTCGGCCGAGAAGCCGGCCTGGGTCAGCTTCTCGGCGAGCCGGTCCATGCCGGTCGAGAAGAGCGGCCCCATGGCACCGCGGAACAGGTAGACCTTCGGCGGTGGCAATGGCTCGAACGGCGGAGGCGGCGGCGCCACGGGCACCGCCGCGGCGGGCTTCTGCTTGGCAGGTGTGGCAGCGGCCGGGCCGGTGCCGAGGACCAGCAGCGCAACCGCGGCCAGCGCGACGAGTCGCCTGAGATCAGTCATCAGTCCAGCAGTCCCACCATGGGAGGCAATGGCCTCCCCCACGGCTTCATGACCGCGGAATTGGCAGATTTTGCGGCGCCGGAGCCTGGGCGTGCCGTGCTTAGTTCCTCGCCGGAGCCGTCGCCGCCGCCGACCGGGCCTGGCCCGGAGCGCGGGGTTCGGCCACTCGCGCTGCCGGCGCGCGCGAGCGCATGATCGCGGCGTCGATCTCGGCGATGACGCGGCGCTGGATCGCCTCGTTCTTGTCGATGGAGATGTGGCCGACGCCGGTGCCGCGAACGTCGACATTGTCGAGCTTGCCGCGGAAGCCCGACGCAGCCCGTACCGGCTCGCCGGGACCATCACCGATATAGATGTTGATGTAGCGTTCGGCCCCGGTCGAGAGCTTGGTCTTGAACACGGAATCGAGCCCGATCGCGAGCTTCACGGGCACGCCGAGCTGATTGAGCTTGGCGATCATGTCGGGCAGCGCCGTCGCACCCGAGGAATGGCCGACCAGGATGATGGTCTTGAGCCGGCCGGCCCTGTAGGCGGCGGCCGCTTCGTCGGCGAGCGAAGACCAGGACACGAAATTGGCGACGGTCACCGGAACGCCCTGCGCCTGGAGCCGGGCGCCGATGGTGTCGAGCCCGAGCGAGAAGATGTTGAGAACGCCGCGAAGCAGGTAGACATGCGTGGTCGCCGCGGCCTGGCTCGGCGTGGCCTTGACGGTGGTCGGGCTGATGGCAACAGCTGACAGCAGGACCAGGCCCATCGCCCACATGCGAAGAGCGGACGACTGGCTGGCGCCGGCGGTGTGACGGCCGTTCGGTTGCATCGATGTTTTCCCTGGAGACGATACGCTTCGCGATGGCCGGAATCGTAGCCACGGCCCGCTCGCAGACGCAACAAAGAGCCGCGTGAGCGGCAATCTTAGCAGAAGGCCGTGACCAACGCGCAACACTTGCCCGAAACATGCCATCGAAGGGCCTGTTTTGGGACCATTTTCCTCCGGGGAATTGCGGGCCGACGACGGCGTTCCTATTTCAGGGCTCCGCCGACCTCCCTCCCGGATGACCCGGCCTTCCCCTTTCCCCCAGCCATTCTGCCTTGCGGCCATCATGTCTTCCATCATTTCCGTCGCCAATTTGTCGAAGGCCTATGGGTCCGGCTTCAAGGCGCTCAAGAACGTCAATCTCGACATCAAGCGCGGCGAGATCTTCGCTCTGCTCGGGCCTAACGGCGCCGGCAAGACCACGCTGATCTCGATCATCTGCGGCATCGCCAATCCCACCGAGGGCCGCGTGCTGGTCGGCGGCGAGGACATCCAGACCTCCTACCGCAAGGCGCGCTCGCTGATCGGCCTCGTGCCGCAGGAGTTGCACACCGACGCCTTCGAGAGCGTCTGGGCGACCGTGAGCTTCTCCCGCGGCCTGTTCGGCAAGCCGAAGAACCCTGCACACATCGAGAAGGTGCTGAAGGACCTCTCGCTGTGGGACAAGAAGGACAGCAAGATCATCACGCTCTCCGGCGGCATGAAGCGCCGCGTGATGATTGCGAAAGCGCTGTCGCACGAGCCACAGATCCTGTTCCTGGACGAGCCGACCGCCGGCGTCGACGTCGAGCTGCGCAAGGGCATGTGGGAGGTGGTCCGCGGCCTGCAGCAGTCCGGTGTCACCATCATCCTCACCACGCACTACATCGAGGAAGCCGAGGAGATGGCCGACCGCATCGGCGTCATCAACAAGGGCGAGATCGTGCTGGTCGAGGACAAGGCGACGCTGATGCAGAAGCTCGGCAAGAAGCGGCTGACGCTGCAT
>JAEYTQ010000778.1 GCA_023433965.1 Pseudomonadota bacterium
GCTTCTCCTACGGCCTCGAGCCCAAGCTCGACCGCACCGAGCCCGAGATCCTCGCGATCTACGACAAGATCATCAAGGAATGCGGCAAGCGTGGCCTCAACCCCGGCATTCATTGCAGCGGCGCCGAAGGCGCGGCGCGCGCCATCAACATGGGCTTCAAGCTGGTGACACTGTCGAACGAAGTCGGCTTGATGACGACCTATGCCAAGATGCAGGTCAACGCGACCCGCAAGGATTCGGGCGGCAAGGCGTGATGTCTCGTGTCCCGGACGCGCCGCAGCACGAAGTGATGCGGTGCAGAGCCGGGACCTGGAAGCGGATGAATGACGCGACGTGACAACTGGGCCCCGGCTCTGCAGCGCATCGTTTCACGCTGCGCAGCGTCCGGGGCACCATCATTTCGATAGAGGAGACAGCCATGACCATCAGTCCCGTCATCCGCCTGCATCCCGATGATGGCGTGGTGATCGCGCGTGCCAGCCTGCCGCCGGGCACGGTGGTCGCAGACGGCGTGACCACGGTCGATCGCATTCCCTCCGGCCACAAGGTCGCGATCAAGCCGATCGCGGTGGGCGAGCCGGTCAGGCGCTACGGCCAGATCATCGGCTTTGCCACCCAGGCGATCGCGCCGGGCCAGCACGTGCACACGCAGAACTGCGGCATGGGCGATTTCGCGAAGGACTACGCCTATTGCGTCGACGTCAAGCCGACGCCGAATTTCGACCTGCCGGCGACCTTCGAAGGCATCCGCCGCCCGGATGGCCGCGTCGCCACGCGCAACTATATCGGCATCCTCACCTCGGTGAATTGCAGCGCGCATGTCGCGAGCCTCGTCGCCGACGTGTTCAAGAAGAATCCCTTCACCGGCGACAATCCGCTGGCCGATTTTCCCAATGTCGACGGCGTGGTGGCGCTGACCCACAAGACCGGCTGCGGCATGACGCAGAACGAGCCGCTGGCGCTGCTCCGCCGCACGCTCGGCGGCTATGCGCGGCACGTCAATTTCTCGCACGTCATCGTGCTCGGTCTCGGCTGCGAGGTGAACCAGATCGGCGGGCTCATGGAAGAGCAGAAGCTCGCCGGCCGCCTGCGTGCGATGGACATCCAGGAGGTCGGCGGCACCCGCAAGACGGTCGAAGCCGGCATCGCTTTCGTGCGCGAGGCGCTCACCGATGCCGACAAGGTCAAGCGCGAGACCGTGCCGGCGAGCGAGCTCACCGTGGCGCTGCAATGCGGCGGATCGGACGGCTATTCAGGGGTATCAGCCAATCCCGCGCTCGGCGCTGCCAGCGACCTCATCGTCCGCCACGGCGGCACCGTGATCCTGTCGGAGACGCCGGAGACCTACGGCGCCGAGCACCTGCTGACGCGCCGCGCCGTCAGCCGCGAGGTCGGCGAGAAGCTGGTCGACCTGATGCGCTGGTGGGACGAATATACCGCGCGCGAAGGCGCCGAGATGAACGCCAATCCGAGCCCCGGCAACAAGGCCGGCGGCCTCACCACGATCCTGGAGAAGTCGCTCGGCGCGATGGCGAAGGCGGGCACCACCAATCTCGTCGAAGTGCTCCGCTATGCCGAGCCCGTCACCAAGAAGGGCTTCGTGTTCATGGACACGCCCGGCTACGATCCCGTGGCTGCGACCGGACAGGTCGCCGGCGGCGCCAATCTGGTCTGCTTCACCACGGGCCGCGGCAGCGTGTTCGGCTGCAAGCCGGCGCCCTCGATCAAGCTCGCCACCAACACGCCGATGTACCAGCGCATGGAAGATGACATGGACGTCAATTGCGGCACCATTCTCCAAGGCGAGGAGAGCGTCGAGCAATGCGGCCAGCGCATCTTCGATCTCATTCTCAAGACCGCCTCCGGCCAGCGGACCAAGAGCGAGAGCTTCGACTTCGGCGGCGCCGAATTCGCGCCTTGGGTGTTGGGCGCGACGATGTAGCGGGGGAGCGGGCGCGTCGCAATCGCAACGCAGTCGCATTTGAATTGGTTGATGAGAGACGCGTGCAGTTGCGACCGATGCAACGATCCCTCGCCAAGTAGTGGTACGGAGATCCGTACCTCGCCCCAAAAGTTCCCGAACTTACATCTGGTTAACATTGTTGCCTTAGACAGGGCCTTGATGCGGCTGCACAGCGTCGTGCGGCCGGCCTGACATGAGGATCGACCGATGCAAGCGATACGTCCCACGGGGGTGGAAAATCTCCTCGGTGAGGAGGAGCTGATCGTATCGAAGACCGACCTCAAGGGCCGCATCACCTATGCCAACGACGTCTTCATCCGGATGGCGAAGTATTCGTGGAAGGAGCTGATGGGCGCGCCCCACAGCCTGATCCGCCATCCCGACATGCCGCGCGCCGTCTTCAAGCTGCTCTGGGACACGCTTCAGTCCAAGCAGGAAATCTTCGCCTACGTCGTCAACCTCGCGAAGGACGGCAGCCACTATTGGGTGTTCGCCCACGTCACGCCGACATTCGACGAGCGCGGCAACATCGTCGGCTATCACTCCAACCGTCGCAAGCCGGATCCCGCGCAGATCGATCGTATCAAACCGATCTACAAGACGCTGTGCGCGGAAGAGGCGCGGCATGCCAATGCCAAGGAGGGCATGCAGGCGAGCTTCGAGGCGATGGTCGGGCTGCTCAAGCAACAGGGTGTCGGTTACGATGAATTTGTGCTCTCTCTCTAAGGCGCAGGGAGCGACCGCGCTCGCGTGTGGTCTCGCCGTCGTCGCGCTGGTTCTCTCGCTTCTCGGTCTGACCGGTATCGTCAATGCCGCCTCGCTCGGCGCCACGGTCGCGCTGCTCGGCTACGCCGTCTGGTGTCAGTATCGTACGGCGGTGGCAGTCGACGAGGTCGCCGATGTGTGCCGCAAGGCGGCGCGCGGCGATCTCGAGGCGCGGATCATGAGCGACCGGCAGGCGGGGCGCATCGGCTCGATCCAGAAATCCGTCAACGACATGCTCGACATCGCCGACGCCTTCGTACGCGAGGCCTCGGCGTCAATGGACTTTGCCAGCCGCGGCAAGTATTTCCGCAAGATCCTCGCGCGCGGTCTGCCCGGCTCGTTCCGCCGCTCGGCGGTCGTGATCAATGCCGGCACCGACAGCCTCGGCCGCCGCGTCGAGGAGATCGCCGGCCTCGCGCGGCAGTTCGGCACGCATCTCGACGCCGTTGCAGGCGGCCTCATGGGCGCCGCGACCGACCTCGAATCCGACGCCGGCCAGATGGCGGCTGCGGCTGAGAAGACCAGCCGGCAGACCTCGGGCGTGCTCAGTGCATCCGACCAGGCTTCGCGCAACGTCGCCACCGTCGCCAGCGCCGCGGAGCAACTCGCCTCGTCGATCGCCGAGATCACCCGCCAGGTGGCCGGCTCGACCGCGAGCACCGGGCGGGCGGTGAACGAAGCCAATCGTGCCGGCAGCGAGATCCGTAACCTTGCGGACGCCGCGATGCAGATCGGCGACGTCGTCAAGCTGATCAGCGAGATCGCCTCGCAGACCAACCTGCTCGCGCTCAACGCCACGATCGAGGCGGCCCGTGCGGGCGATGCCGGCCGCGGCTTCGCGGTGGTGGCTTCCGAGGTCAAGAGCCTCGCCAACCAGACCGCGAAAGCGACCGAGGAGATCAGCGCCAAGGTCGGCGAGATGCAGCAATCGACCACCACTTCGGTCGCGGCCGTCGAGGCGATCGCGCAGACCATCGCCGAGATCGACGGCATCACGGCGAGCATTGCCGCCTCGATCGAGCAGCAGGGCGCCGCGACGCGCGAGATCGCCCGCAACGTTCAAGAAGCCTCCGCCGGCACCTCGCAGGTCTCCTCCAACGTGACGGGCATCAGCGAGGCCGCCGCCGACACCGGCCGTGTCGCTGCCCGCGTCAACAGCGCCTCCGAACGCGTCCACGGCGAAGTCGGGACGCTCCGCCACGAAGTGACCCAGTTCCTACAGCGGCTGACGTCGGCGGCGTAGGGGTTTCCGCCGAGAGGACGGTGCTCTCTTTCCCTCTCCTCTTGTAAGGGGAGAAGGAAGAAGAAGCTCCCTGCCCGGATACTTCCTAGGCACCCCGTGCCCGTTGTTAGTGCTTGATCGCACCCTCCTCAGGTGTTCTGCTCAAAAAAGCTGCTGGAGCACCGCACCGCCGTGTCGATCTACGTCGCGCTACACCATGTCACGCACTACAAATACGACCGCCCGATCGACCTTGGCCCGCAGACCATCCGGCTGCGGCCGGCGCCGCATACCCGCACGCCGGTCCTGAGCTATTCGCTCAAGGTCACGCCCGCCAATCATTTCGTGAACTGGCAGCAGGACCCGCAAGGCAACTGGCTGGCGCGCTACGTCTTTCCCGAGAAGGCCACCGAGCTGAAGTTCGAGGTCGACTTCACGGCACAGATGACCGTGGTCAATCCGTTCGACTTCTTCGTCGAGCCCTACGCCGACAGCTTTCCGTTCGACTATCCCAAGGATCTGAAGACCGAGCTTGCGCCTTATCTCGAGACCATCAAGCCGGATCGCCTGTTCGCCAAGTTCCTCGACACCATCCCGCACGAGGCCCCGAACACGGTCAACTTCCTGGTCGACCTGAACCGCGAGCTCCAGAAGAAGGTCCGCTACATCATCCGCATGGAGCCGGGTGTGCAGACTCCGGAGGAGACGCTCGCCTCCGGCGCAGGATCCTGCCGCGACTCCGCCTGGCTCTTGATCCAGACCTTGCGCCATCTCGGTCTCGCCGCGCGCTTCGTCTCGGGGTATCTGATCCAGATCCGTCCCGACATCGATCCGATCGAGGGACCGCCGGAAGTCGAGAACGATTTCACCGACCTGCACGCCTGGGCCGAGGTCTATCTGCCGGGCGCGGGCTGGATCGGGTTCGACGCGACCTCGGGCATGCTGGCGGGCGAGGGCCACATCCCGGTCGCTGCCACGCCGCATTATCGCTCGGCGGCGCCGATCTCCGGCGGCGCGGGCTTTGCCGAGGTCGAGTTCAGCTTCGACATGAGCGTGAGGCGGATCCGCGAGGCGCCGCGCATTACAAAACCGTTCTCGGACGAGTCCTGGGCGCGGCTCGACGATCTCGGCGAGCAGGTCGACGGCGATCTCGCCAGCGCCGACGTACGCCTCACCATGGGCGGCGAGCCCACCTTTGTCTCGGTCGACGATCTCGAAGCCGGAGAGTGGAATACGGAAGCGGTCGGCCCGACCAAGCGGACGCTCGGCGACGATCTGATCCGCCGCTTGCGCACGCGCTTTGCGCCCGGCGGCCTGCTGCATTACGGCCAGGGCAAATGGTATCCGGGCGAGAGCCTGCCGCGCTGGGCCTTCGGCCTGTACTGGCGCAAGGACGGCGTGCCGATCTGGAGGAACGCCGACCTCATCGCCAGAATCGAAAATCCGCGTCGTGCCGAGGTGAAGGATGCCGAGACCTTCATGGAAGGCACTGCGGCTCGGCTTGGCCTCGATGCCGGCTACATCATGCCCGCCTATGAGGATACCGCGTACTGGCTGCAGAAGGAGGCCGAGCTTCCCGTCAACGTCGATCCCTCGGATTCCAAACTGGCGGATCCGGAAGCCCGCGCGCGGATGGCGCGCGTGTTCGACGCGGGCCTCCACACACCGCGCGGCTTCGTGCTGCCGGTGCAGCGCTGGAACGCGCCGCCGCGCTGGCGCAGCGAGCGCTGGCAACTGCGGCGCAATCACCTGTTCCTGATGCCGGGCGATTCGCCTCTCGGCTTGCGTTTGCCGCTCGATTCGCTCGGCTACGTTCCGCCCAACCAATATCCCTACATTGTCGAACAGGACCCGATGGAGGCTCGGGACAAGCTGCCGGTGTTCACGCTTGCCGCGCGCCCGGAATCGCCGCCGCGGGCCGCGCCCGAGCAACTCAACACCGCTGTCCCGGTGCGCACCGCGATGTCGGTCGAAGTCCGCGACGGCGTGCTCTGCGCCTTCATGCCGCCGGTCGAGCGCATCGAAGACTATCTCGAACTGGTCGCCGCCCTCGAAGCCACGGCGGAGGAGATGCAGCTGCAGGTTCATGTCGAGGGCTACCCGCCGCCGTTCGATCCGCGCATCGAGGTGATCAAGGTGACGCCCGATCCTGGCGTCATCGAGATCAACATCCAGCCGGCGAGGAGCTGGCGCGATGCGGTCGAGATCACCACCGGTCTCTATGAAGACGCCGCCAAGGTGCGCCTCGGCGCCAACCGTTTCCTGGTCGACGGCCGCCACACCGGCACCGGCGGCGGCAATCACGTCGTGGTCGGTGGCTCGAGCCCGCAGGATTCTCCGTTCCTGCGCAGGCCAGATCTGCTCAAGAGCCTCGTGCTGTACTGGCAGCGGCATCCCTCACTGTCCTATTTCTTCTCCGGCCTGTTCATCGGCCCGACCAGCCAGGCGCCGCGCATCGACGAAGCCCGTCACGACAGCATCTACGAGCTCGAGATTGCGCTCTCGCACGTGCCGCCGCCGGGTGCGCAGACGCCGCTGTGGCTGGTGGACCGGCTGTTCCGGCATCTGCTCGTCGACATCACGGGCAACACCCACCGTGCCGAGATC
>JAEYTQ010000791.1 GCA_023433965.1 Pseudomonadota bacterium
TCTCGTTCCAGCTCGGCGGCCGCCAGGATTTCGTGACAACGCAGGTCGACAACGGGCTTGCCAACACCACGGTCGCGAAGGACACGTCGGCCTTCACCGGACGGGCGGCCATGATGTACAATTTCGACAACGGCGTCGCGCCCTATTTCAGCTACTCGGAATCGTTCCTGCCGGTGCTGGCGACGGGGGTCGGCGGGCAGATGCTCAATCCCGAAACCGGCGTCCAGTACGAGGTCGGTGTCAAGTACCAGCCGCTCGGCTGGGACGCGCTATTCACCTTCGCCGCGTTCGACCTGACACGCGACAACGTCGTCACCTACGCGCCGCCGAGCTATCTCGCCGAACAGACCGGGCAGGTGAAATCGCGCGGCATCGAGCTCGAAGGCACGATGTCGCTCGCCGACGGCTGGAACCTGCGCGCCGCCTATGCCTATGTCGACGCCATGGTCACGCAGGATCCGGTCAACGTCGGCAAGGCGCCCGTCACCGTACCGCTCAACCGCGCCTCGCTGTGGAGCGACTACACGCTCCAGAACGGGCCGCTCGCGGGCCTGCAGTTCGGCGGCGGCATCCGCCATGTCGGGGCGACCTGGGGAGACGATGCCAACACGTTCAAGGTGGGGTCGTCGACCGTTCTCGACGCGCTGCTCGCCTACAACAGGGACAATTGGCGCCTGGCGCTGAACGTCACCAATCTCGCCGACACCCGCTATGTCGCCGCGTGCTACAGCCTGTCGGGCTGCTTCTACGCGGAAGGGCGCAAAGCCATCGCCAGGTTGACCTACCGCTGGTGAGTTCGACGCGGAGGCGGTCCGGTGTTGGAGACCGGACCTGTTCCCTGCACCCGCTCAGAACGGATAGTGGCGGGGCCCGGTCTGCACGGTGATCCAGCGCAGCTCGGTGAACTCGTCGATTGCCGCCTTGCCGCCGAAGCGGCCATAGCCTGACGCCTTGGTGCCGCCGAACGGCATCTGAGGCTCGTCATGCACGGTCGGTGCGTTGACGTGGCAGATGCCGGCCTCGATCCGCCTGGCAACGCCGAGCGCACGGGCAATGTCGCGACCGAACACGGCGGAGGAGAGGCCGTATTCGGTGTCGTTGGCCACGCGCACGGCCTCGTCGATTCCGCTCACGCGCACCACGGTCACGACCGGACCAAAGCTCTCCTCGCCATAGATCCGCATCGACGGCGTGACATGATCGACGATGGTGGCGGGCATGATGGTGCCGCTGCCGTGACCGCCGGCAGCGAGCACGGCGCCCTTGGCGACGGCATCGTCGATCAGGCCCCGGACGCGCTCGCACGCGGCGTCACTGACCAGCGAGCCGAGCACCACATTGCCCTTGCGGGGATCGCCGAAAGGAAGGCTCTTGGCCTTGGCGGCGAACTTGGCGATGAAGGCGTCCGCCACCTTGTCGTCCACCACGATCCGCTCGGTCGACATGCAGATCTGCCCCTGGTTCATGAAGGCGCCGAACGCTGCCGCATTCACGGCGGCGTCGAGGTCGGCATCGTCGAGGATGACGAGCGGGGCCTTGCCGCCAAGCTCCAGCAGCGCGCGCTTCAGGTGCTTTGCGCATGCCAGGGCGATGAGGCGGCCGACGCGGGTCGAGCCGGTGAAATTGACGCGGCGGATCGCGGGGTGGGCGATCAACGCCTCGACCACCGCCTGCGCATCCTCGGGCGCGTTGGTCACGACGTTGACGACGCCGTCGCCGAGGCCGGCCTCCGCCAGACAGCTTCCGATCAGCCGATGCACGCCCGGGCTCATCTCGGACGCCTTCAGCACCACGGTATTGCCGCAGGCGAGCGGCATCGCGACCGAGCGCACGCCGAGGATCACGGGGGCATTCCACGGTGCGATCCCGAGCACGACGCCGACCGGCTGGCGAAACGCCATGGCGAGGTTGTCGGGCTTGTCGGTCGGAATGACCTCGCCTGATATTTGCGTCGTCATGGCCGCGGCTTCGCGCAGCATGCCTTCGGCCAGATGCACGTTGAATCCGGCCCAGCCCGCGGTGGCGCCGGTTTCGGCGACCATCAGCGCGGTGAACTCCGCCGCCCGGCTCGCGAGGATGTCGGCGGCCGCATCGAGCCGCTTGCGGCGCTCGGACGGACCAAGCTGCGACCAGGCCGGGAAGGCGGCGGCCGCAGCGTCCGCGGCCCGCATCGCATCGTCGATCGAGGCCGCCGCCACGATGGTTGCGACATCGCCCGAGATCGGGTTGTGGCGCTGGAAGGTGCGCTGATTGCTGGCCGACTGGTCCTTGCCGCCAATGAGAAGGTCGATCGCGTTCATGAAGCACTCCAAAGGTTGCAGGCGGGATTGAGTGACTATGATCGGGACGGGGCCGCGCGCGCCTTGCCGAGATAGGCGCGCTGGACCTCCGGATCGTTCTTCATCGCGCTGGCCGGCCCGCTGCCGGCGTTGCGGCCGGACTCGATCAGGTAGACGCGGTCGGCGATGTCGAGGCTCGCCCGCGCATTCTGCTCGACCAGCAGCACGCTGAGGCCGCTGCTGCGGATCTCCGCCAGCGCACGGAAGACCTCGCGGCTGAGCAGGGGCGACAGGCCGATCGAGGGCTCATCGAGCAAGAGCAGCAGCGGGTTCGACATCAGCGCCCGGCCGATCGCCACCATCTGCTGCTCGCCGCCGCTCATGGTGCGAACGGCCTGGGTCATACGCTCGGCAAGCCGCGGGAACAGTCGCAGGATCCTCGCTAGCCGGTCTGCCTCGCCTGCACGGGCGCGGGCGGGGTAGGCGCCGAGCTGCAAATTCTCGGCAACCGTCAGGTCGCCGAACACGCCGCGGCCTTCGGGCACCAGCGCGACGCCGCGCTCCACGATCAGATGGGCGGGCAGTTCGCCAATGTGATGTCCCTCGAACCGGATCGTTGCGCCCGGCGCAGGCTTTACCAGCCCGGCAATGCTCTTGAGCAGGGTGGACTTGCCGGCGCCGTTTGCGCCGAGGATCGCGACGATCTCGCCTTGCCCGATACCGAGCGCAATGTCGGCGAGGGCCTGGTGCTTGCCGTAGAAATGGGAGAGGGCGGCGACCTCAAGCATCGTCGCCTCCGAGATAGGCTGCAACGACCTTCGGATCGGACAGCACGGCCTCTGGCGCGCCGCGCGCGATCACGCTGCCGGCGTTCATGACGATGCAATGGCTGCACAGCGCTCGGATCGCATCCATCACATGCTCGACCATGATGATGGTGAGGCCGCGATCGCGTAATTTCGCGAGCAGCGCGATGCCGGTCTCGAGCTCGCTCGGATTGAGGCCCGCGAGCCATTCGTCGAGCAGCACGAGGCGGGGCTGCAGCGCCAGCGCGCGGGCGAGCTCGAGCCGCTTCTGGTCGATATAGGTCAGCTCGCTCGCGGGCGCTTCCTGCATCTTGCCGAGCCCGACCAGGTCCAAGAGCTCGCCTGCCGTTGCGCCCGAGCCGTTAGACGTCGAGAACAGCCGCGCCGCCGCGACGTTTTCGGCCACCGTCAGGTCCGGCATCACGCGCACCAGCTGGAACGTCCGCGCAAGGCCAAGGCGCGCGATCTGGTGTGGGCGCAGGGCGTTGAGGACGGTGCCACCCAGCCGGATCGCGCCCGAGGAGGGCCGCAGCGCCCCCGATAGCGTATTCAGCAGCGTCGTCTTGCCGGAGCCGTTCGGCCCGATGATGCCGATGATCTCGCCCGGCGTGACCGTGAAGCTGACGTCGTCGACGGCGCGCAATCCGCTGAACGATTTGCTCACGCCGTCGACCGCGAGCAGCGGTGCATCGGTGGTGTCGGTGCGCGCGGCGGCGGGACCGCCGGCCGGAACGCGCCAGCGGGCCGCCCCGAACAGGCCGATCACGCCGTTCGGCAGCACCATCACGATGAACACGAAGATGACGCCGAGCACGATGCTGAAATGGTTGGGCAGGGTCGCGGTCAGCACCTCGAACAGCAGGACCAGGGGAATGACGCCCAGCACGGGCCCGAACAGCGAGCCCGCGCCGCCCAGCAAGGCCATGATCACGACCTGGAACGAGATGGTCGGATTGAACGCAATGGCCGGATCGATATAGGTCCAGCGTGGCGCCATCACCGCGCCGGTCACCGCCATGAAGGTCGCGCTCAGAATGAAGACGCCGAGCTTGACCCGCGTGGCATCGATGCCGGAATGGCTCGCCGCGGTCTCGTCGGCGCCGATGGCACGCAGCGCCAGGCCGTAGCGCGAGCGTCCGAGCATCCAGCCCACCAGGAAGACGATCGCGGTCAAGCCGAGGAGCTGCCAGTAGAGAACCTCCTGCGTCACCGCACTGAAGAGATAGCGGCCGACCGATTTGTGGATGTTGACCTCGTACCAGATCACGAGCTGCCGGATCAGCTCGGCCAGGCCGAACGAGAAGATCACGAAGTAGATGCCGGACAGCCGCAGCGTGGAGAGGCCGGTGATTGCGGCGGTGAGTGCGCCCACGCCGGCTGCGGCCAGCAGCACGATTGGCCAGGGCATGGTCTCGCCGAGCACCGCAGCCGTGTAAGCGCCGAGCCCGAAGAACGCGACCGTGGCAAGCGAGATGTAGCGCGTCGGGCCCGAAAACATCGCCCACGCGGTCGCCAGGATCGTGAAATACAGTACGCTGATGCCGAGCGCGAGATAATAACCGTTGGCATAGAGCGGAAAGGTGACGAGGCTCGCGGCGAGGGCGAGGCCGGCGCACCAAAGCAGAATCCGGACGGGTCTTGTCATGACGCCGCCCTGCCGAACAGGCCGGTCGGCTTGATCACGAGCACGCCGAGAAACAACGCGTAGGTCGCAGCCAGCGTCAGGCCGGGATCGACTAGCCGTGCCACCGCGGTTTCGACCACACCAAGCAGCAGCCCGGCGACCAGCGCGCCGATGACGTTGCCGACACCACCCATGATGACGACGACCAGCGCCTTCATCGTGAAGACCACGCCCATCGCGGCATTGAAGGTGAGGAACATGCTGATCAGCACGCCGCCGATGGCGACGAGGCCGCCGCCAAAGGCAAACGCCAATCCGGACAGGGCGGCGACGTCGATGCCGACGAGACGTGCGGCGTTGGCATCGACCGCGATGGCGCGTACCGCAGTGCCGATCCGGGTGCGGGTGAGGGCGAGATAAACGGCGCCGCCGACCAGGGCCGCGAACAGCAGCGCCACGAGCCGATTGACGGCAAGCGTCGAGCCCATGATCGTCAGCGGAATGGAGAGATAGCTATAGCTGTAGTACTGGCCGCCAAAGGCGACCAGCATGGCGCCCTGGATCACGAACAGCACGCCGAAGGTGACGAGGATGCTGTCGATCTCCTGCGCGCCCCGGTCCTTGCCGCGCCGCATCAGCCGTGCCAGCAGGAAGCGATACAGCAGCCAGTTCAAGACCATCGCAACCGGGACCGCCAGCAGCAGCGCCGCGAGCGGGCTCAGCCCAAGGCCGCTATAGAGCGAGAACGCGCCGAAGGCGGCCGCGACCAGCGACTCGCCATAGGAGAGGTTCATGATCCGCGCCACGCCATATTGAAGCGTCAGCCCGAGCGCGATCAGCGCGTACATGCCGCCGAGCACGAGGCCCGGCAGGATGATGTCGACAAGCAACATGGAACGGCGTCCCCTTGAGCGGACGGCAGCAGGCCTCGCGGGCGCAAGGCCTGCCAGCCAGCCTTACTGCCACTGCGGCTTGGGCACGATCGCGGCACGCGCGCCCGGCAGCGAGGTCGGCGCGAGGGCGTAGAACTCGCCGTTCTGCCACTGTCCGACGCTCCAGACCTCCTGGAGCAGCCCGTCCTTCAGCTTGACCTTGCCGATGATGGTCTCGAACGTGCCCGCGCGGATCTCCGCCGCGACAGCGGTGCGATCGAGCTTGCCGACCTTTTCGATCGCCTGCTGAAGCACCTGCAGGCTCGCATAGGTGATCGAGCTCGCCCAGCGATCCGGTTCCTTGCCGGTGGCGGCCTTGTGGCGCGCCAGATACTCCTTCAGCTGTGGAGACTCGGCATTCCAGCCGCCGATGCCCATCACGCCGTCGCTGTTGGCGGCAAACTTGCCCTTGTAGAGGGGGAAAGCGGTGCCGACGCCGACGTAAAAGATCTTCGGGTTGAACTTCAACAGCTGCGCCTGCTCGGTCAGCGCGATCGTATCCGGCGGATAGCTGAAGGCGATGAACGCATCCGGGTTCGACGCGATCGCATCCTTCAACAGAGGCTGGAGATCCTGCGTTCCCATCGGATAGGTCTTGTCGTAGCCGAGGGTGAACCCGTGCTTCTTGAAGGCCTCGCGGCCCGCAGCGGACAGCTCGATGCCGAACTGGTCGGCGATGCTGACCATCGCGATCTTCGCCCCGATCTTGCCTTCGCTCTTCAGCTTGCCGAGCAGGTCGGCGAGACCCTCGGAGATCTGCGCCGACGTCCCGAGCCAGAACGTCGCGTTCGACCAGCGCTTGGCAAGCTCCGGCGCCTTGTCGGTCACCGACGTGACCGCGAGGTGAGGGTAACCGAGGCGGTTCAGTGTCGGGCCGACCGCGAGGTTGAGACCCGTGCCCCAGGGCGAAAGAATGAAATCGACCTTGTCCTGGTTGGCGAGGCGCTCGATCGCCTTGACGGCTTCTTCCGAGCTGCTGCGGTCGTCATATTCGACCACTTCGATCGGCAGCTTCTTGTCGCCGAGCTTGATGCCGCCGGCGGCATTCACGTCCTTCACCCATAGCTCATAGTTGGGCAGGGTGGTGATGCCAGCGCCGCCGGCATAGGGACCGGTCTTGGAAATGGCATAGCCGATCCGGATCTTTTCCTGCGCATCGGCCGTGGACGGAAAGGCCGAGAGCGTTCCGGCCAGAGCCGCAAGGCCAGCGACGCGCAGCAACGTTCGACGGTTCGCTGAAAACATGTCGTGTCTCCCTCCTGTTGCACTCCACCGATTGTTGGCATCGATGTGAGTGGTCGCTTCCTCTTGGTCCCGACTTTCTCTAGGGCGGCATCATTCATGCGGCCGCCACCGGGACTTGACCTAGCAAGCATCCCGAGCTTTGCTCGCACAATGGACAAATCCGGTGAAAGATTGGACGGTTCTGGTCTTGGTAGCCAAGTGCGTCGAGGCGTCGCGGGCCCAGGTCCGACAGCGGCAATCGCTCCGAGTGGGGCTGTGCCCGTCGGAGCCGAGCTGATCGGAGCGCATTACGCCGCGCGGCGATGGACGCTAACCTCGAAAGCGGCCCGTCCATTCATTCATCTGCTCTGTCTTCCCGGCGGGACCGCCGAGATCGGACAGGCCGGCAAGACCATGCGGACGGTCGGACCCGCGATGATCTGGCTCCCGGCGGGATCCGCAGACTATCTGGAAGTGTCGGCAGGCACGACCGCGCAACTGCTGCAGTTGCGCGCCGGCACATGGCATCGCTATCTCCCGCCGTCAGCGGAGGCGGCCTATCTCGCACTCGAGGGCGCAAGCGGCATCCTGGCGTTGCGGGTCGAGGCCGATCTCGCGGCCACGATGGCGCGTTCCATCGCGGCGATCGCCGCGGAGATCGCCTCGCCCGCACGCAGTGGTGCGGCGTCGATCATGTCGGCGGAGCTGACGCTGTGCGTGCTGCGCTTCTGGCGCCTGTTCGCCGGCGACGGCAGCCGCAACGAGGAGAACAGCAGCACCGAGATCCTGAGCCGGTTCCGCAGGCTGCTCGAGGAGCGCTATCAACAGCACCTGCGCGTCAGCGAATACGCCAGGCTGCTCGGCACCACGCCGGATCGCCTGCACGCGCTGTGCAGCCGCGAGCTGAAGCGCTCGCCGAGCGAGCTGATCCAGCAGCGCCTCGTCAGGGAAGCGGCGGCGCGGCTGGAGGCTGGAACCATCGCCGTCAAGCAGATCGCATTCGCCCTGGGCTTCACCGACACCGCCTATTTCAGCCGTTTTTTCCGTAAGCACACCGGCGAGGCACCGGGCGTATGGCGGCGGCGCGTTGCGGCACGCGCGAGAGCGGGGCGATCGAGGCCGACGCTGAATTTTGCCGATTGGCCGTGACGCACGCGGCCGCGGGGACGCCGACCGCGGCATGGACGCTTTGTCGCGCAGCTTCTTCGCCAGTCTCGACAAATTCTAATGTCGGGCCCCTCGCGCTGAAATGGTCCCTGCGTTAGGCCGAGGGCCATCGGCGAGCTGCACTGGCGGCGATGAGTCCAATCGAGAGCGGTCCGGCAAACGGGGGGCCGGGCCCAGCGGGAATGAGATCCGAGCGATGAGAGCGACATTCGGCAAACTGCATCGCTGGGCGGGACTGCTGACGGCCGCCTTCCTCTTCTTCTCCGGCATCACCGGCGCGATCATCTCCTGGGATCACGAGCTCGACGACGTCCTGAACAGCCATCTGTTCGACGTCTCAACCAAGGGCCCGGCGATACCCTCGATCGAGCTTGCCAAGTTGATCGAGCAGCGGGATCCGCGCGCGCGCGTCGTCTATCTCTTCATGACGCCGGAGGAGGGGCACTCGCTGTGGTTCTTCGTCATGCCGCGAATCGACCCCGCGACCGGCAAGCGTTACCCGCTCGACTACAATCAGGTCTTCCTCGATCCCAACACCGGTAGCGAGCTTGGCCGGCGATATTGGGGCGCGGTCTGGCCCGTCACGCGGGAAAATTTCGTCTCGTTTCTCTACAAGCTGCACTACACGATGCACATCCCGGAATTCTGGGGCAGCGACCGCTGGGGCATGCGCGTGCTCGGCATCATCGCCATCATCTGGACCATCGACTGTTTCGTCGGGTTCTACCTGACGCTGCCCTCGCGCCGCCGCGCCAAGGCCGGGCGGGCGCCTGAAGTCGCACGCCAGCTCGAGCGCGGCTTCTGGGCACGCTGGGCCCCTGCGTGGGCCATCAAGACGTCGGGCAGCGCCTACCGGATCAATTTCGACATCCACCGCGCCTTCAGCCTCTGGACCTGGGGCGTGCTGTTCATTATCGCCTTCACGGCGTTCTCGCTGAATCTCTATTTCGAGGTGTTCTCGCCGCTGATGAAGATGGTGTCGAACTACACGCCGACACCCTATGAGCAGCGGCCCTATCGCGATCTCGACAATCCGATCGAGCCCAAGATGACCTTCGCCGACATCGCTGCGCGCGCCGCCGCCGACGGCAAGGCGCGCGGGTGGACGATCCCGGTCGGAGCAATCAGTTACGGCCCGGCCCATGGCGTCTATGCCGCCGCCTTCTTTCACCCGGGCGATGACCATGGTGCCGGCGGCGTCGGGCCGGCGCAGCTCTACTACGACAGCGAGGATGGTCGCCCCATCGGCGAGCGGCTGCCCTGGGTCGGCACCGCCGCCGACATCTTCGTCCAGGCGCAGTTCCCGCTGCATTCGGGCCGCATCGTCGGGCTGCCCGGCCGCATCCTGATCTCGGTCATGGGGCTCGTGGTGGCCGCGCTCTCGGTGACCGGCGTCGTGATCTGGTGGCGCAAGCGCCGCGCCCGCCTGCGTGTGCGCGAGACCGCGGCGCTGCGGCTGGGTCGGCAGCAGCTCACGCCGGCAGAGTAGGGCGGTCGTCGCGGATGAACCTCCAGGCCTGAGGCGGCCACAAAGACTGGTGATCCCAGTCCGTCCGGAAGTCCGTCATGAGATCGTTTGCCTTGCTCTGCCTGCTCGTCCTGGCGATGCCCGTTCATGCAGCCACGCCCGAGCAGTCCTATCTCGACCTCCGGGACCGCCACATTGCGAAGTTCTCGAAAGCCCAGGAGAGCGACGAGATCTACAAGCAGCATGACGCCGCCCTGACGGAGCTGGCAGCTGCGTTGCGTGGTCTGGTCGGACCGGTCGCGATCAAGGGGCTGCCGGCCGAGGGCCGGTCGAACGTCGACACGCTGTTTAGGGGCGACGTCGGCTTCGGCCATCTCGACGGGCTCAGCTTCGCCTCGGAAGGCTACAAGACCCAGGCCGTGGTGACGACGACATCGCTGCTCGAGCACTGGCTGAAAGAGCATCGCGACGACGGCATGCCGCAGGAAATCGGCGCCGCCATCAAGTCGGACCGTTTCTACTACAATGCGATCCAGGATGCCGCCTTCGCCATCTACGCGGAATTGCCGATCACCAAGCCCGCCACGGTCAGCGCCGCGGCGGCCGTGCTCGGCGTGCGCGGCAATGGCGGCCTCAAGGCGCCACCGCATGAAATCGATGTCGTCGCGATCCAGGGCGACAAGGTCTATTTCATCGCAACATCGGACGCGGTGAAGACCGCCGAAATTCCGGCGTGCGAACGGGTCTGGACGCAAATGATGGCGAAGCCCGTCGACAAGAATAACCCGCGCGGCGACATGGCTCGCGAAGACGAAGCCATGAACGCCTACACAAAATGCTTTGCCAAGAATGCGCCAAGCCAGAGCTGGTACGCGGCGGCTGTCAAGAAAGCGCAGAGTCAACTCGAACTGCTGCCGCTGCGTTAGTCCGAGTGCGGGGCCGGACTATGCGACGAGCTCGACCGACTCGCCGGCCGCATCGATCAGATGCACGCGGTCGATGTTGACACGCGGCAACAACGATCGAATCTCGCCCGCACTCATCACGCTGAACGCCGTCGACATCGCATCCGCGGCGGTCGCGCTGCGGGACACGGTCGTCACGCTGCGATAGCGGTGCGCGCAGCCGCCCGACCGCGGATCGAACAGATGGTTGAAGCGTGCCTTGGGATCGAACTGGCAGCCATAGCCGCCGGAGGTGGACACGGCGCGGTCGACGATCGGCAGCACTGTCCTGGTCCGGCCTATGATGTCGGGATCGGCAATGCCGACACCCCAAGGCTTGCCGTCCGGACGCGCGCCGATCGCGCGGGCTTCGCCCATGTCGACCAAGCTGTGAGAAACGCCGTTGGCGCGCAGCAGGTCGACCACCT
>JAEYTQ010000005.1 GCA_023433965.1 Pseudomonadota bacterium
GTCAACGTGCTGGGGCAGGACGTGCTCGCCATGAACGACGAGCAGCTTTCATCGTTCCGCGGCCAGACCGTATCGATGATCTTCCAGGAGCCGGCGCTGGCGCTCGATCCGGTCTACACGATCGGCGCGCAGATCGCCGAAAGCGTGGTGCGCCACGAAGGCAAGAGCTTTGCGGAAGGGCGCGCGCGGGCGCTGGAGATGCTCGAGGTCGTGCGCATTCCCTCGGCCAAGCGCCGGCTGGATGCCTATCCGCACGAAATGTCCGGCGGGATGCGCCAGCGCGCCATGATTGCGTTGGCGCTGGCCTGCCGGCCCAAGATCCTACTTGCGGACGAGCCGACGACCGCGCTCGATGCCACCGTGCAGATCCAGATTCTCTTGCTGCTGCGCGAACTGCAGCGCGAGTTCGGCATGTCCGTCATCTTCGTCACTCACGACATCGGCGTCGCCATCGAGATCTGCGACCGCGTCGCGGTGATGTACGCCGGGCAGATCGTGGAGCAGGGCACGCTTCGTGACATCGTCCGCTCGCCGGTCCACCCCTACGCCAAGGGCCTGCTCGCCTCCACCATTCACGGCGCCAAGCGCGGGCAGCGGCTGGAGACCATCCCCGGCACGCCACCTTCGCTCGCCGAGAAGCCGCACAACTGCTCCTTCGCCCCCCGCTGCAAGCTCGCCGAGCCGCGCTGCCTGGAGCAACTGCCCGCCAATGTCGCGGTCGGACCGGGCCGGGCGGCGCGATGCGTGCTGGCGGAGCCGATCACCGCAGTGTCGTCGTTGGGGTGAGGTGTGACCCCAGACGCGGGATGGGAGGCGGCTCCAGCCCGCCTCCGCCTGACGGAACCCGAGCTGCTCTTTCCCGGAAGAGGCTGAAAGCCTGCAAGAAAAAGCCGCAAGCCTGTGAAATTCCGGACTTGCGCGGAGGGCTGTCGGGGGTAGATGTGACCCATCAGGTCTCGGATTGAGTCCGGCCGCGTCGGACGGCCGGAAAACAGATGTTAATCCGGGGCGAGTACTCCTTAAATCGCCTTTGAAATCAGGGCTTTGGCCCCACCTGAAAGAGACCAGACTGATGGCAGCCATCCCTGGCGTCCGCCGTTCGGAGCTCGGTGACGCCTTGCGCGCTTGTCGCTCGGCGTTCATCGGCGTCGGCCTGATGAGCTGCATGATCAACCTGCTCTATCTGACCGGGTCGATCTTCATGCTGGAGGTTTATGACCGGGTGCTGCCGAGCCGCAGCATTCCGACCCTGGTTGGCCTCATCATCCTCGCCAGCTTCCTCTATGTGGCGCAGGGCATGCTCGACATGATCCGCAACCGTATCCTTGGGCGGATCGGCACGGCGCTGGACGAAGCCCTCAACAAGCGCGTGTTCGACACCGTCGTGCGCCTGCCGCTGCTCGTCGGCAATCGCAACGAGGGCCTGCAGCCGCTGCGCGACCTCGACAACGTCCGCTCTTTCCTCGGCGGCATGGGCCCGAGCGCGTTCTTCGACCTGCCCTGGCTGCCGCTCTACCTCGCCATCTGCTTCGCGTTCCACGTCCTGATCGGCGTCACAGCGCTGGTCGGCGCCATCATCCTGGTCGGGTTGACGCTGGTCACCGAATTCATGTCCCGCCAGCCGGCGAAGGAGGCGATGGGGCTTGCCGCCCAGCGCAACGATCTCGCCCAGGCCAGCCGCCGCAATGCCGAGGTGATGGTGTCGATGGGCATGGCCGGGCGGATGAACCAGCGCTGGAGCGAGGCCAACGAAAAATATCTCGCCGGCAATCAGCGTGCGAGCGACGTCGCCGGCGGTCTCGGTGCGGTCGCCAAGGTGCTGCGCATGATGCTGCAATCGGCCGTGCTCGCGGTCGGCGCCTATCTCGTCATCCACCAGGAGGCGACCGCGGGCATCATCATCGCTGGCTCGATCCTCTCCGCCCGTGCGCTCGCGCCGGTCGATTTGGCCATCGCGCACTGGAAGTCCTTCGTCGCGGCGCGGCAGAGCTGGCACCGCCTCACGCGCCTGCTGGAGCAGATGCCGGCGCAGGCGATGCCGACCCAGTTGCAGGCGCCCACCAGCCGGCTCTCGGTCGAAGGCATCGCCATCGTGCCGCCCGGCGATCAGCGCCTCGTCGTGCAGGACGTCACCTTCGCGCTCGCCGCCGGCAACGGCCTCGGCGTGATCGGCCCCAGCGGCTCCGGCAAGTCGTCATTGATCCGCGCGCTGGTCGGGGTCTGGCAGCCGGTGCGCGGCAAGGTGCGGCTCGACGGCGCGGCCCTCGATCAATGGTCGAGCGACATGCTCGGCCGCCACATCGGCTATCTGCCGCAGGACGTCGAGTTGTTCGGCGGCACCATCGCCCAGAACATCAGCCGGTTCGATCCCGAGGCGACATCCGACGGCATCATCGCGGCTGCGAAGGAAGCCGGCGTGCACGAGATGATCATCAAGATGCGCGAGGGCTACAACACGCAGGTCGGCGAGCAGGGCGCCGCGCTGTCCGCCGGCCAGGCGCAGCGCGTGGCGCTGGCGCGCGCGCTCTATGGCAATCCGTTCCTGATCGTGCTGGACGAGCCCAATTCCAATCTCGACACCGAAGGCGAGGAGGCGCTGACCCGCGCCGTCCGCGCCGCCCGCGACCGCGGCGCCATCGTCGTCGTGGTGGCGCACCGCCCGATCGGCGTCGAGGCGGTCGACCAGATCC
>JAEYTQ010000006.1 GCA_023433965.1 Pseudomonadota bacterium
TGGCCCGACCACATTCGCCTCTCATTCAACCTCTCGGCCCATGACGTCTGCGCGGCCGAAGGCATCCTGCCGCTGATCTCCATCATCGAGAAGAGCGGAATGCCGCCGCGCCGGATCGATTTCGAGATCACCGAGACCGCCGTCACCTTCGACTTCGTGCGCGCGCAGCAATCGATCGCAACGCTGAAGGCGATGGGCTGCGGCGTCTCCCTGGACGATTTTGGCACCGGCTATTCCTCACTTAGCCATGTGCACCGGTTGCCGCTCGACAAGATCAAGATCGACCGCAGCTTCGTTTCCGACATCAACGACAATCCCGTCAGCTACAAGATCATCAAGTCGCTCACGGGTCTGTGCGACGACATGGAGATCGCCTGCGTCGTCGAGGGCGTAGAGACTCGCGCTCAGCTCGACACCCTGCGCCGGCTGGGTTGCGACTTCATTCAGGGCTACTGCTTCGCCAAACCCATGTCGGGCGATGCAATCGGCGACTATCTGAGCAAGGAACGCGCGCGCCTCGAGGCGAAGGTCGTGGCCTAGAGGTCACACCGCGCAGTAGCGCTCCTGGATGTCCTTGTCCGCGAGCAGCGCCGCCGCGCTGCTTTGATGAACCACCTCGCCCTGATCGATGATCACGGCGCGGTCGGCGAGCCGCAGCGCCCACTCGACGTTCTGTTCCACCAGGAGCAGAGTTTTGCCCTGTTCACGCAGGCGGCGGAACAGCACGCCCATCTCCTCGACGAGGACAGGCATGATGCCCTCGGAGGGCTCGTCGAGCAGGATCATTTTCGGCCTTGCGATCAGCGCCCGGGCGATCGCCAGCATTTGCTGCTCGCCCCCCGAGAGCGTCACCCCCTCCTGATCGAGACGCTCCTTCAGGCGCGGGAAGGTTTCGGCGATCTCGTCGATCGCCGCACGTTCCTCGATATCACCGCCGGCCGCGACGAGGCCGAGCCGCAAATTCTCGCGTACGGACAGGCCGGGAACGATGCGACGCTCCTCGGGCACGTAAGCCAGGCCGAGACGGAAGCGCTGATGCGCGCGAAGCGGCAGGAGCTCCCTGCCCTCGAAGCACACGCGGCCCGTCGCCTTCGGCATCAGACCCATCACCGCACGCAAGGTCGTGGTTTTGCCGGCGCCGTTGCGGCCGACCAAGGCGACCACCTCGCCCTGGTCCACGCGCAGGGAGATGCCATGGAGGACATGGCTGGTGCCATACCAGGCATGGAGATCGTTGATTTCGAGCAGCGCGGTCTCAGCCATAACCCTCACTCTGTCCGAGATAGACCCGACGGACTTCCGGATTGCTCCGGATCTCGTCGGGCGCACCGTCTGCCAGCAGGCGGCCGTGATGCAGCACCACGACGCGCTTGCTGAGCCCGAGCACCATCTTCATCTTGTGCTCGACCAGCAGCACCGTGCGCTTGTCGGCGAGGCGTTCGAGCAGAGCGACCATGTCCTTGGTCTCTTCCGGCCCCATGCCGGCCGTCGGCTCGTCCAGCAGCAGCAATTCCGGCTCGGAGACTAGCGCGATCGCAATCTCCAGAGCACGCTGCTGCCCGTGCGACAGGAATTTCGCCAATTCGCCCCGCCTGGCAAGCAGCCCGACCGAGTCCAGAACGGCGTCCGCGCGTGCGTCCAGTTCAGCCAACCGCGCGCGACTGCGCCAGATGTCGTAGCTCACAACCAGCGCCTGGGCGGCCACCCGCACGTTCTCGTGCACGGACAGATCTGGGAAGATATTCGTGATCTGGTAGGAGCGCGAGATGCCCTGATGGACGAAGCGATGCTGCGGCAGGCCGTTCAGCTCGCGTCCCCTGAAATGCAGCTTGCCCGATGTCGGCGTCAGCACACCCGATAGGATGCTGAAGAAGGTGCTCTTGCCGGCGCCGTTCGGTCCGATGATCGAGGTCAGCTGTCCTGCGGCAAAGGACACGGTGATGCCTTCGAGCGCCACGAAGCTGCCGAAGCGCTTGCCGATGCCTTCGACACGAAGGAGTTCGCCGCTCATCGTCGCGCCTTTCCGACGCCGATGGCGTCGAGCAGCGTTCCCCAGATGCCCTTGGGCAGGAACAGCACGAACAGCACGAAGATCGCGCCGACGAAGATCTGCCAATGCGGCGTCCACAGCGAGATCACGTCCTCCAGGATGAGGAAGCTCGCAGCGCCAACGAACGGCCCGAAGAAGCTGCGGGCGCCGCCGAGCAGCACCATCATCACGATCATGCCCGAGGTCTGGTAGTGCAGGATGTCCAGCGGCACGATCGACAGATGCAGTGCCAGCATGCAGCCGCCGAGCGACGAGATCGCCCCGGACAGCATGAACACGACCAGCTTGCTGCGTTCGACGTCGTAGCCGCAGGCGCGCGCGCGCTGCTCGTTCTCACGGATCGCCTCGATCACGGCCCCGAACGGCGAGTTCAGGATGCGCGACTGGAACCACATCGCCAGCGCCGCGAAGGCCATCAGCACGTAGTACTTGTTGACGGGATCGAGGAAGTTGATCTGGAAGCCGAACAGGTTGATGCGGTCGACGGTGAAGCCGCGAAGGCCGTTCTCGCCCCCGGTGAAGGAGGCCGCCTGGAGTGCGACGTAGTAGACGAGCTGCGCGAGCGCGAGCGTGACCATCGAAAAATAGATGCCACGGGTGCGTGTCGACACGAGGCCGATTGCGGCGGCCAGGCAGGTGCTGAAAAGGACCGCCACCGGCACCGCAGCGAACCAGGGAACTCCGTAGCGGCCGATCGCAATGCCGGTGAAGTAGGCGCCCGCGCCGAAGAAGGCGGCCTGACCGAACGACAGCAGCCCGGTGTAGCCGAACAGCAGATTGTAGCCCATCACGACGACGCCATAGATCAGGACGTTGACGGCCAGCGCTTTCGACGGCAACAGCCAGGGCAGCAGGGCAAGCACGGCAATCGAGAGCAGCACGCGATGCTCGAGAATCCGCCCGAGGCCGTCCGGCCCCGGCTTGGCGAGGACCTCGCCGCTCGATGATCTCGTCACGCGGTCCTCCCTCTCACGCCGAACAGACCCTGCGGGCGGATCAACAGCACCACCGCCATCAGCGCGAACATCACGATGGTCGCCATTTCAGGGGCGAACAGGGCGACCATGCTGATGGAAATGCCGACCATGAGTCCGGCGACGACCGCCCCGACGATCGAGCCGAGCCCACCGATCACGGTCACGACAAAGGCCTCAGCCAGAACCAGCGAGCCCATCTCCGGATTGACGCTGCGCATGGGCCCGGCGAGCACGCCGCCAAGCGCGGCAAGTCCCACCCCGAGTCCGAAGATCGCGAGCCAGACCCGGCCTATGTCGACCCCGAGCACCTGCATGATGGTGGGATCGCGGGCGCCGGCGCGCACGATCAGGCCGACGCGGGTCTTCTCCAGCGTCAGCCAAAGCGCCAGCAGCACCACCGCCACCAGCACGATGACGAACAGGCGGTAGCGCGGGAAGAATCCGATGCCGAGATCGAGCACGCCGATCAGCTGCGGCGGCGTCGGAAAAGGGATGCCGTCGCTGCCGAACACGATGCGCACGCCTTCGACCAGGATGTAGCTGAGGCCGAAGGTGAGCAGCAGCGGATCGTCGATCGAGCGTCCATAAAGCCTGCGGATCAGGACGAACTCGATCAGCATGCCGAAAGTGCCGATCAGGATGGGAGCGAGCAGCAGTCCCCACCAGAAGCTGCCCGTGAGCGACGCCAGATAAAGCCCCGCATAGGCCCCGATCATGAACAGCGCGCCGTGGGCGAAGTTGACCACCCCCAGCATGCCGAACACGATCGTGAGTCCGAGCGCAGTGATCACCAGGACCGCCCCAAGAGCGATCCCGGAGAGAAGCTGCATGATGATCAGCGACAGGTCCATCGGCCAGGCTTCAGGTGGCGTGGCCGAGCTCGCTGCAGCTACGCAGCATGTCGTCCGAGCCGGCGTCGTTGGCCAGGATCGCAAACAGATCGTTCTCGCCGGTCATGGCCGACTTCTTCTTGGACTCGAGCACGAGCACCGACTGCACCGACTGATGGTCGCATTTGCGGTAGTGTTGCGGACCCTTGGTCAGATCATATTGCAGCTTCTCGAGCGCATCGATCACCTTGTCGGTGTCGGTGCCGCCGGCCGCCTGCATCGCGGCCAGCAACGATCCG
>JAEYTQ010000034.1 GCA_023433965.1 Pseudomonadota bacterium
ATCGCCAGCCGCGTGCTCGCCGGCAAATGAGCGAGGAGGCGCCACAAGCCGGGACCGGCGTGCCCGCGGGCGCGCTCTCCAAGGCCCTCCTGATCATCAACAAGCGCGGCCTGCACGCCCGCGCCTCCGCGAAATTCGTCCAGGCCGTCGAGCGCTTCGATGCGCAGGTGTGGGTGACGCGCGGCGGCGAGACCGTCGGCGGCACCTCGATCATGGGCCTGATGATGCTGGCGGCCGGACCGGGCACGACGATCACGGTGGCGGCGGCCGGCGCCGAAGCGGAAGCCGCGCTCGCGGCGATCACCGAACTCGTCGAGAGCAAGTTCAACGAGGAAGGGGTTTAGCCCTTCTCTCGTGTCCCGGACGCGGTGCTGCGCGCAGTGCCGCGCCCCATGCGTCGACAAACTGGATCCCGGATCTGTAGTGCATCGCTGCGCTGCGTCCGGGGACGGTAGGGCGCAGTGCGTTACTGTTTCCCCGGCGGCACGATGTAGACGTTCCAGCTCATCGCCGGGCCGGCCTTGCCGTGGGTGAAGCGGCGCGTGCTCATCATCACGCGCTCGGCATTCGGGGCGGTCTCGGATATCCATTTCTCGAACTTGGGCAGCCGCTCGTCGGTCGCATCGACCACGCCGATGAAACCGTACCGCTTGAGGTCGTCGGGCGAGGTCAGCCCGGAGGCCCAGGCTTCGTTCGGCGTGAAGGGGCTCGGATGATCCGGGCTGTAGAACACCATCGGCTGAATCGTCTCCATCGTCCCGGCGACGACCGCCCAGCGCGAGGCGAAGCGTGCGTGCCAGGCCTGGGTCAACTCGCGCGCCAGCTCCGAGCGCGCGCCATAGGTCGCGGTGTTGCCGGCATTGGCCGCCATCTCGCGCGCGGCGATGAAAGGCGAGGCGGCGAGCGTCGCGACGCTGAGCACCAGCCAGATCGCGGCGATGTTGAACAACGCGGCGGCCTGCACACGCAACACCGGGATCGCGACCAGCGCGAGGGGGACCAGGAAGAAGAGCGAGATGCCCCAATCGGTCTTCATGTAGATGCTGAACACCAGCGCGCCCAGCGGCGGGCCGAAGGCAACGATGCCCTGGATGATCCAGACGTTCAGCGCCTGCGAGACGTTGACGCCCGCATTGCCGCCGCGCGCCCAGGCACGCGTGACGATGCGCGAGGGCGCGCGCAGCAGCAGCTTGCCGAAAGGCGGCACCAGCGCCATCGCGAGTGCCGCGAGCGCCACGGGCAGGGCGAGCAGTCCCAGATTATGCAGCACATAGCCGGCGACGAGCTGATGCACCTGCGCGCTGTCGGCGAGGCTGTAGGTGTCGCCGGCATAGGTCAGCGGCACGAAGTGCGCATCCGCCAGCCAGACGATGTGCGGGATCATCGCAAGCCCCATCGTCACGATCGCCAGCCATGGCGCCGGAGATGCGAGGAACCGCAACCGCTGGGGATGGATCAGCGCGGCAAGGCCGATGGCGCCGATCATGGTCAGCACCCAGTATTTGGTCATCAGCGCCAGCGCGCCGGCGAGTCCGAGCAGGATTCCGGACTGCCAGCTCCGCTTCTCGAAAGCGTGGAGATAGGCGAGCACGAGCAGCGGCAGCGTGACGAGCTGAAGCAGGTCCGGGTTGTACTTGAAGCCCTTGAAATTGAAGATCGGGTAGAGCGCGATCATCACCACGACCAGGAACGCGCGCCGCGCGTCCACCACGCGCAGGGCGATCAGCCAGCAGATCACCATGCCGACGCCGACAGTCGTCATCGCCAGCGCGTAAGTCGCCCAATCCGCCGCCGGGAACGCGCTGAACCAGAGGCCGGCCACCCAGCCCGACAATGGCGGGTGCTTGCCGTAGCCCCAGAGGAATTTCTGGCCCCAGCCCCAGGCTTCCGCGACGTCCATGTGAACGTCCTGCGCCGCCTTGAGATTGATCAGGATGAAGGTCCAGAGCACCGCATGCAGGATGGCGAACTGGATCACCAGCCACAGCCGCGACTCGGGACGGACCGCGCAGGCCACCAGCCAGGCCCGGACGCGGTCGAAGCTCAGGCGGGTTTTCGTGCGCGGCTTGGTGATGGGGATCGAGGTGGTCGACATGGGCGCTTGCCTAGCGCGTTTTGAGCGACGGTGGAATCAGCTTGGCGTGAAGAAAGGCCCTGAAAATACAGCAATATGGTTGCCGCACGGGGATGTGAGTGGTATCCCGCGCCCATGACGACCGTCGCCATTTCCAACATCCGCAATTTCTCCATCGTCGCCCATATCGACCATGGCAAATCGACGCTGGCCGACCGCCTGATCCAGATGACCGGCGGGCTCTCCGACCGCGAGATGGCGGGCAAGGAGCAGGTGCTCGATTCCATGGACATCGAGCGCGAGCGCGGCATCACCATCAAGGCGCAGACGGTGCGCCTCCAATACCGCGCCAAGGACGGCAAGGATTACATCTTCAACCTGATGGACACGCCGGGCCATGTCGACTTCGCCTATGAAGTCTCGCGGTCGCTGGCGGCCTGCGAGGGTTCCCTGCTCGTGGTCGACGCCAGCCAGGGCGTCGAGGCGCAGACGCTCGCCAACGTCTATCAGGCGCTCGACAACAATCACGAGATCGTCCCGGTCCTGAACAAGGTCGACCTGCCCGCGGCCGAGCCCGAGAAGGTCAAGCAGCAGATCGAGGACGTCATCGGCATCGACGCCTC
>JAEYTQ010000095.1 GCA_023433965.1 Pseudomonadota bacterium
GTCGAGCAGATCGCCGGTCACCAGCGGGCCGGCGACGAAGCTGCGATGACCCGTCGAGAGATTGTCATTAACGACGGGCTGATAGCCGGCGGCGGTCAATGCGCGGCAGGCATGCGAGCCAATATAGCCCGCGCCCCCGGTGACGAGGACGGTCGGTCGGTCGGTCATTCGTCTTCAGCTCTTCTCTTAGCGGACGGGACGGTTGCGGCTAAAGAGAAGATAGAGCGCGCGGGGGTTAGTGGTAAAATAGCGCCAGAACAGACGACGCGGCTCGAGCAATGTGCGCCAGGCCCATTCGAGTCCGATCCGCTGCATCCATTGCGGCGCGCGGGAGCGGCTCCCTGACAGGAAGTTGAACAGGCCGCCGGATGTCTTGATGACGCCAACATTGGTCAGATGCGGCGTGAACTCCTTCACGAATGCCTGCTCGTTGGGCACGCCGAGCGCGACCCACAAATAATCCGGTGCGAGGGCGTTGATCTCCTCGACCTTGGCCCGCAGCGCCTCGCCGCGCAGATAGCCGTGGCTGCTCCCGACGATCTTGAGGCGTGGATACATCTTTTGGACATTCTCGACGGCAGCGGCGTTCTCGGCCTCGCTTGCTCCGAACATATAGAACGTGCGGCCCGCTGCTTCGGCCTTGCGCGCGACGACGTGAAACAGGTCCGTGGTCGCGACGCGCTCCGGCAGTGGGAACCAGGATTGCAGCTTCGAGACCGCCACCAGCGGCTGGCCGTCGGCGTTGATCAGGTCGGCGGCGCGGAACAGGTGCTCGGTCTGCGGCTCGGTGGAGCATCGCGCCAGCACCTCGCCATTGGCCGATGTCAGGAACAGCGGACGGCCGATGCGATTGCCGGGATCGGTCGCCTCGATCATGAAATCGGCGGTGGCTTCGAGGTCGAGCGTGGCCATGCGAAGCCCGCCGACCGTGGTTCTCGGCACGTCGGCAGTTGCCGCCCGTCCGTCGAGGTTGACGCGGCGCTCAAGCATATTGTCTGTCTCGCTGGCGCGTTTGCATTGCAGGAGTAAGCTCGTCGAGCACGACGCCGACGAGCTTGCGTTCGGCTGCGCCGAGCGCGGTCAGGATCTCTTCGAGAGTGTCGTTGACGTCGAGGCTGGTCGGCAGCACGGCCACCAGCGCGTCGATGTCGTCGAGCAGCTTGCGTCCGCCGGCCGAGAGCGGCAGCGCAGGGCCGTCGAGGACCACGAGATCGTAGCCGCCGGCGGAACGGGCTTGCGCAATCGCCTTGCGGATCGCATCGGCGGTCTTGCCGGCGTCGCCTTCAGCAGCCGGCAGCACCGAGATGCCGTTGACCGTCTTGATCTCGCGCGCGCTCTTGCCGCCGATCGAGAGCCAGCCGCGTCCACTCGGCTCGTTCTTGCCGGGACGGACGACCTTGTGAGAGAGCGCGCGGGCCTGATGGTCGGCATCGATCATCAGCACGCGGACGCCGTCGCGCGCGGCGGCAAGCGCGAAATTCAGCGCGGTCACGCTGTGCCCCGTGGTCGTGCCGGCACCGACGAGCGCGATGACCGGCATCGTCTTGCCGGCGGCGCGCCGCGTCACGGCCGCGCGCATGTCACGCCAGGCGTTGAGCAGCGTCGTCAGCGGAAAACCGGGTCGGAGCGTCGGCCAGCCCAGCCGCGTCAGGTCGATGCCGCCGCCCGTCGCGAGGATGGCGCCGAGCGTGTGGATGACGTCGGCCTCTCGGAAGCACGCGATCAGCGGCTTTTCGATCGGAGGCGTTTCGACCATCGCAGGCTGGAGCGATGGCGCAGCGAGCTCGGGCAGGGCCTGCGCTGTCTCCACGGGCCGCGAAACCTGATCAGGGCGCGGAGCGTCCGGAGCCGGAAGAACCTCGGGAGCGCGCGTTCGCTCCGGCACCGGCTTGCGCTCCCGGCGGGCAGGTTTCGGCGCCGGGGCGGCCGCGCCGGCGAACAGGAGCTCGGCCGCGACGAACCAGCTCGACGCCGCGAGCGCGCCGAAGATGAAGCCGATCATCGCGAACAGGCTCATCGCCGGCGGGAACGAGCGCCGTTGCGGCACTGTCGCCTCACCGATCACGCGCGCCGCCGAAGTGTTCAGGCTCTCCTGTTCCTCGGTCTCGCGCGAGCGCTTGAGGAAGGATTGGTAGACGTCGCGGCTGGCATCGGCCTCGCGCTCGAGCTCGCGCAGGCGCACGGCGGCCTGGCTCAGCTGGACGCTCTGCCGCTTCTGCGCCTCCAGCGCCCGGTTGAGCGAGGCTTCGTAGTCGCGTGCGCGCGTCAAATCGTTCTTGGCGGACTGGGCGAAGCGATCGATCTCTTCGTTGATGGTGCGCTTGAGGTCTTCGACCTGCTTCTCGGTCTGGCGCAGCGCCGGATGGCGCGGCCCGAGCTCGCTGGCCTGCTCCGCATATTTCTTGCGTGCGTCGGCATATTGCGCGCGCAGATTCGCGATGGTCGGCGATTGCAGCGCCTCCGGGATAGCGCCGGCATCGGCGGCGGTGCGGCGGCTCGCCTCGATCTGGTCGAGCCGTGCCTGCGCATCCATCGTCGCGGCCCGTGCCGCGGACAGCCGCTGGTTGCTGGCCGAGAGCTGCTGATCGCTGATCAGCGCGTCCTGGGTGCCGACGAAATTGTTCTGGGCCTTGTAGGTGGCAAGCGCGGTCTCCGCGTTGCGCAGCCGGTCGCGCAGCTCCTTCAACCGGCCGGAGAGATCGCTGGTGGCGCGGCGCGCGGCCGAAGCCTGCGAGCTGCGGGACTCGGCGAGGTAGGCATTGGTCAGCGTGTTGGCCAGCATCGCCGCCTTGGCGGGATCCGTCGACCAGACCTCGATGTCGACGATGAAGCTCTTCTCGGTCTTGCGGACGGTGATGTGCTTGTTCAGCGCCTCGAGGGCCGCAAGCTGAACTTCCTTCGTCTCCGCGGCGGAGGGCGCGCGGGGCTGCAGGCCGATCAGGCCGAACAGGGACGCCATCAGGCTCCTGCCGTCACCGCCGCCGAACTCGGGATCCTTGTCGAGGCCGGCCTGTTCGATCACCTTGAGCAG
>JAEYTQ010000105.1 GCA_023433965.1 Pseudomonadota bacterium
TTGGAGCGGGCGAAGGGGCTCGAACCCTCGACCCCGACCTTGGCAAGGTCGTGCTCTACCACTGAGCTACACCCGCATCCTGTGTCGGTCGCGTGACGCGCCGGCAACGGCTGTCGTATGCCAAAAGCGGGAGGGGAATGCAACAGCTACCGGCGGCTTCAATTCGCAATTGGAAGCCCTTTTGGACCCTGAATGCGACCAAACCGCCCGAAAGGGCTCCGGAACCGGCGAATCGGAGGGCCCGGATTGAAATTCGGCCCATTCGGCCCAATTTAGGAGCCGACACCAAGCATATGATGCGGCGGCATGCTAAAGAGCCGCCATTCCAGACATGACGAGGGGATCCCGTGACGATCATCGACCAGGGTAACGGAGCGGCGGGCCCGGCTGCGGCCGACCTGATCAAGGACACCACCACCCAGAGCTTCATGAAGGACGTCATCGAGGAATCGAAGCGCCAGCCGGTGCTGATCGATTTCTGGGCGGAGTGGTGCGGCCCCTGCAAGCAGCTGACCCCGGTCCTGGAAAAGGCCGTGAAGGCGGCCAAGGGCAAGGTCAAGCTGGTCAAGATGAACATCGACCAGCACCCGGCGATCCCGGGCCAGATGGGCATCCAGTCGATCCCGGCCGTGATCGCCTTCGTCAATGGTCAGCCGGCCGACGGCTTCATGGGCGCGGTGCCCGAGAGCCAGCTCAACGCCTTCATCGAAAAGCTGACCAAGGGCGTCACCGCGCCGGGCGAGGTCAACGTCGCCGAGATCGTGCAGGAAGCCGAAGCCGTGCTCGCCGAGGGCGATACCGCTGCGGCCGCGCAGATCTATGCCGAAGCGCTGCAGCATGATTCGACCAATATCGCGGCGCTGGCGGGCCTTGCGAAGTGCTACGCCATCTCCGGTGCGATGGAGCAGGCCAAGCAGACGCTGGCCATGGTGCCGGAATCCAAGCGCAACGACCCGGCCGTGAAGGCCGTGCAGACCACGATCGATCTCGCCGAACAGGCCCAATCCCTCGGCCCGGTCGCGGAGCTGGAACAGAAAGTCGCCGCAAACCCGCTCGATCATCAAGCCCGCTTCGATCTCGCCACCGCGCTCAACGCCCAAGGTAACCGCACTGCTGCGACCGAGCAGCTGCTCGAGATCATCAAGCGCGACCGCAAATGGAACGACGACGGCGCCCGCAAGCAGCTGGTGCAGTTCTTCGAGGCCTGGGGCGGCACGGATGATGCAACCGTCGAGGGACGCAAGCGTTTGTCGACGATCCTGTTTTCGTAAGGCGCGCTGGCGGCACCAGAGGGGACCGGGCAGATGCCGATCAACATCGAATATCGCGGGCCCGCCGACCTCCCGGAGATCATTCCGGTGTTTCCGCTGCCGGGCGCGCTGCTGCTGCCCCGCGGCCAGATGCCGCTCAACATCTTCGAGCCGCGCTACCTCGCGATGGTCGACGATTCCTTCCGCGACGGCCATCGCCTGATCGGCATGATCCAGCCGGACGCGGCGCACTCGCCGAAGAACTCGGACAAGCCGGCGCTGTTCCGCGTCGGCTGCGTCGGCCGCATCACCCAGCTCGCCGAGTCCGGCGACGGCCGCTACGTCCTCGAGCTCACCGGCGTGTCGCGCTTCAGGGTGGTCGAGGAGCTCGAGGTGCTCACGCCCTATCGGCAGTGCAAGGTCGACTTCTTCGCTTTCGTCGACGATTTCACCGCGCGCATGGGCGAGGAGGACGTCGACCGCGAGGCATTGCTGACGGTGCTCGCGGACTTCCTGAAGGCGAACAACCTCAAGGTCGATTGGGAAGGCGTCGAGAGCGCGCCCAACGAGGCGCTGGTCAACGCGCTTGCGATGATGTCGCCTTATGGCCCCGCGGAGAAGCAGGCGATGCTGGAGGCGCCCGACCTCAAGACCCGCACCGAGATCCTGATCGCCGTCACCGAGATGGACCTCGCCAAGAAGCGCACCAGCGGCGATCCGCCGTTGCAGTGAGGCACCAGGCTTCCGCCCAGACGGTGCGCTCCCTTCAGCCGTATGCGCCCCGCGATGGCAGCCGAAAATTTCTGTGCTACAGGCAAGGCATTGCCGGAGAATCCCATGAACGCCGCCGAACGTCCCGAAGCCAGCGTCGATCCCAAACTGCTGGAGATCCTGGTCTGCCCGCTCACCAAGGGTCCGCTGGAATTCGATTCGGCGAAGCAGGAGCTGATCTCGCGCAGCGCCAAGCTGGCCTACCCGATCCGCGACGGCATCCCGATCATGCTGCCGGAAGAGGCGCGCAAGATCGATTGAAGATGGCGAGTAGTGAGTCGCGAATAGCGCCCTACAACGCCTCGCCCTTCAACAGCCGCGGCACCTCGCCGGTGAGCCCTGCGGCCTGGCGGATGAAGAGGTTCTTCAGCGGCGGGGTCCGGTCGACGAGGCCGAGGCCGATGTCGCGCACCGTGCGCAACAGCGTGGACTGGTTGGAGAACAGGAAGTTCAGCGAGTTGGTGGCGACGCCCATCGCCATGGTGTCGAAGCGGCGCCAGCGCTGGTAGCGCTCGAGCACGTCGGCGCCGCCGAGATCCATGCCGAGCCGTGCGGCGTCGACCACCACCTCTGCCAGCGCCGCGACGTCCTTCAGGCCCATGTTGAGGCCCTGGCCCGCGATGGGGTGGATGACATGGGCGGCATCGCCGACCAGCGCGAGGCGCTCGGCGATGAAGGATCGCGCGACGAAATAGGACAGCGGGAAGGCGCGCGGCTTGTCGAGCGCCTTGACCTCGCCGAGATGCAGGCCGAAGCGCCGTTCGAGCTCGGCGTGAAACTCGTCGTCCCCGAGCGCAACGATGCGCGCCGCCTCCGCCCGGCGCTCTGTCCACACCAGCGAGGAGCGCTTTCCGGATAGCGGCAGGATCGCGAAGGGACCGGCGGGCAGAAAATGTTCTTCGGCGCGGCCCTCGTGGTCGCGCTCGTGGCCGACGGTGACGACGATGCCCGACTGGTCGTACTCCCAGCCGTTGGTGGCAATGCCGGCGCGCTCGCGCAGCTTCGACCGCGCGCCGTCGGCGGCAACCAGCAGGCTCGCCGCGATGACGCTGCCGTCGCCGAGCGTCACGTCGATGCCTTCGGGACGTGCGTCATAGGACGCCACGGTGGTCGCACGGAGATCGATGCCCTCGGTCTCGGCGCGCGCCACCAGCGCGTCGATCAGCCGGCGGTTCTCGACCATATGCGCGAAGGGCTCGCCCGGCGCGACGTCGCCGGCGAAGTTGAGGAACACCGGACGGGTGGCGTCCTCCAGCCTGGAATCGGTGACCACCATGTCGAGAATCGGCTGCGCCTCGTCCCGGACGGCGTCCCAGGCGCCGATCGTCTCGAACAGGCGGCGGCAGGCGGCGACGATCGCGGTCGCTCGCGGGTCGCGGCTCGGCCGCGTGCCGAGCGCGGGATCGGCGACGATGACGGGGATCTCCGGCCCGAGCGCCTGGCGCAGGGCCAGGGCCAGGGCCAGCCCAGCAAACGCGCCGCCTCCGATGACAATGCTACCCTGTACCGACATACCAAAGCTTCCCGGACAATTCTCGGTCTTGCTAGCAGACTTGAGCTGGGCGAAACAGTGCGGTGAAACGAGGGCGGCTGACCCTTCGTTCCGTCATTCCGGAGCCCGGATGCGCGAACTACGGTGCGCAATTGCGCATCTGGGAATCGAGAGGTTGTCAGCCGGGATTCCGGGTTCGCACTGCGTGCCCCCCGGAATGACGTAGCACCAGAAAGCACCATCATGTCCAAGAGCCTGATCGACCTCATTGCGCTCCTCGACCTCGAACAGCTCGAGGTGAACCTGTTCCGCGGCAACAGCCCGAAGACGAGCTGGCAACGGGTGTTCGGCGGCCAGGTGATCGGGCAGGCGATGGTCGCGGCCTGCCGCACCGTCGAGGGCCGGCTGCCGCATTCGCTGCATTGCTATTTCATCCTGCCGGGTGATCCGCAGATTCCGATCATCTACCAGGTCGAGCGCCTGCGCGACGGCAAGAGCTACTCGACCCGCCGCGTCACCGCGATCCAGCACGGCAACGCGATCTTCTCGATCATGGTCTCGTTCCACGCCGAGGAGGAGAGTGCGTTCGACCATCAGGACGAGATGCCCGACGTCCCGCCGCCGGAGAAGCTCACGGCGGAGGAGGTGGCGAAGCAGCCGATGTTCAAGGAGATGCCGGACTTCATCCGCCGCTACTACGAATCCGATCGTCCGATCGAGCTGCGCCCGGTCGAGCTCGGCCGCTA
>JAEYTQ010000140.1 GCA_023433965.1 Pseudomonadota bacterium
GGTCGCCGACAGGCCGATGGCGCGCATCTGCGGCGCGAGGCGCCAGAGCCGCGCCAGCCCGAGCGAGAGCAGGTCGCCGCGCTTGGACGTCACCAGCGCATGCAATTCGTCGAGCACGATGCGCTTCAAGGAGGAGAACAGGAACGGCGCGTCGTCGGAGGACAGCAGCAGCGCGAGCTGCTCGGGCGTCGTCAGCAGCACGTCCGGCGGATAGCGCCGCTGCCGCTGGCGCCGCGACACCGGCGTGTCGCCGGTACGGGTCTCGACCTTGATCGGCAGCGCCATCTCCGCGATCGGCCGCTCGAGATTGCGCGCGATGTCGACGGCAAGCGCCTTGAGCGGCGAGATGTAGAGCGTGTGCAGGCCGCCGGCGCGCTGCAAATCGCGGCCGGTCGAAACGAGGCTCTGCTTCGCACCGGTCCGTTCGGCCGCCTCCGTCGAAAGCTCCACCAGGGTCGGCAAGAATCCGGCCAGCGTCTTGCCGGCGCCGGTCGGCGCGATCAGCAGTGCCGAACGGTCCTCGCGCGCCTTCTCCAGCAGCGCCAATTGATGCGCACGCGGCAACCAGCCGCGGGCTGCGAACCATTGCTGGAAGCGGCCCGGCAGCAGCGCGGCCGGCTCGGTCGATCTCTGGAGGATACGGGGCGGCACGGCATGACAGGTAAGCCGTGAGGGTCGCTTCGTCGAGGGGTACCGCCTTCCTCGCCTTGCACGAGGAAGGCAGTTGCGTATGCGCTGTCCATTTGAGGCACGCCGGTCTCCACATCGTCATGGCCGGGCATGACGACCGCTTGTGGAAGTTGAAATCCGCCTACGAGGTGGCCAACCGCCTCACGCCCCGGCCGGGACCTGATCGAGAAATCCGGTCACGCTTCGGATGCGGCCGTCCTTCAGTACGGCGAAATCCGTGCCCTTGATCGGGCTGTCGGCGCCGTCGGGACCGAGGCCCCAAGAAAAGCGGACGTGATCGCCGTAGCCGTTGGGCTCGCCGATCAGGTGGAATCTGAAATCGGGAAAACGCTGCTGCACGCCTGCGATCAGCGCGTCGATGCCGTCCTGGCCGTCGCCCTTCATCAAGGGATCGACATAGCTCGCATCCGCCGTCCAGTTTTGGCCGAGCAGTTCGCGGCGGCGGCCAGCCGTGCGCTCGTTCCAGAGCTCGATATAGCCGCGGGCGATGGTGATGGGGTCGGTCATGGTGATCTCCTTCGATGAGGCCGTGTTCGGCTGACCGTCACTATCGAAGGTTCACGCGCGCTGATCGATTACCTCGGAGGTCATCAACGCGCGTGAATTTGTCGCGAAACTACTTCGCGGCCGTCACCATGATCTCGACGGTGTATTGCGGGGCCGCCAGCTTGGCTTCGACGGTGGCGCGCGCCGGCGTATTGCCGGGCGAGACCCAGGCGTCCCACACCGCGTTCATCTCCCCGAAGGTCTTCATGTCGGTGATGTAGATGGTGGCCGAGAGCAGCTTCGACTTGTCGGTGCCGGCCTTGGCGAGGTGGCCGTCGATGGTCGCCAGGATGTCCTGGGTCTGCTTCGTCACGCTTTCGCCGGCCGCCTTGTTGGCGACGACGCCGGCGAGATAGACGGTGTTGCCGTGCACGACGACCTGGCTCATGCGCGGGCCGGTCTCGAAACGCTGAATGCTCATCTGGGATCTCCTCACTGAAATGGCGGCCCTGTCTAGCCCAGCGTCCTTCGCGGTGCCACCCCGATGTCGCATGCATCTGAAACGATGCATGCGCCATTCGCGCCAATTCAGCTCACCGCCTTCGCCGCCGCGCGGCCCGCATTGCGGCCCGAGAACAGGCAGCCGCCAAGAAAGGTACCTTCGAGCGAGCGATAGCCATGCACGCCGCCGCCACCGAAGCCGGCGGCCTCGCCCACGGCGTAGAGGCCGGGAATGACGCGGCCCTCTTCGCCGAACACGCGAGAGTCGAGATCGGTTTCGAAGCCGCCCAGCGTCTTGCGGGTGAGGATGTTGAGCTTCACGGCGATCAGCGGCCCATGCGCGGGATCGAGGATGCGGTGCGGGGAAGCGGTGCGGATCAGCCTGTCGCCGACATAGCGGCGCGCATTGTGGATGTTCATCACCTGCGCGTCCTTGACGTAGGGATTGGCGATCTCGCGGTCGCGCGCCTCGATCTGCATCCTGATATGCGCGAGCTTGAGCATGTCGCTGCCGGCGAGCTTGTTCATCTCCGCAACGAGGTCCTCGAGATTGTCGCGCACGATAAAGTCGACACCATGGCTCTTGAACGCTTCCACCGGCGCCGGCGCGCCCTTGTTGGTGGCGCGGCGCAAGGTCATGCGCCAGCTCTTGCCGGTGAGGTCGGGGTTCTGCTCCGAGCCCGACAGCGCAAACTCCTTCTTGATGATGCTCTGGGTCAGGATGAACCAGGAGTAATCATAGCCGGTCGACATGATATATTTGAGCTGGCCGAGCGTGTCGGAGCCGGGGAAGAGCGGCGCCGGCAGCCGCGTGCCGGTGGCGTCGAACCACATCGAGGAGGGGCCGGGCAGGATGCGGATGCCGTGGCGCGGCCAGATCGGATTCCAGTTCTGGATGCCCTCCACGTAATGCCACATGCGGTCGCGGTTGATCAGCCGCGCGCCTGATTTTTCCGTGATGCCGATCATGCGGCCGTCGACATGCTCGGGGACGCCGGAGATCATGAACTTTGGCGGCGTGCCGAGCCGCTCCGGCCAGTTCTGCCGCACCAGTTCGTGATTGCCGCCGATGCCGCCGGAGGCGACGATCACGGCCTGCGCCTTGATCGCGAACTCGCCGACCACGTTGCGCGAGGAGCTCTTGCCGCGCTCGGCATCGTCGGGCGCGAGGACGGCGCCGCTGACGCCGTCCACGGTGCCGTTGGTGACGGATAGCGCATCGACGCGGTGACGGAATTTGAACGCCAGCCGGCCACTCTTGGCTGCTTCGCGCGCGCGGCGCTCGAACGGCTCGACGAGACCGGGGCCGGTGCCCCAGGTGACGTGAAAGCGCGGCACGGAATTGCCGTGGCCCATCGCGTCGTAGCCGCCGCGCTCGGCCCATCCGACGACGGGAAAGATGCGGTGCCCCATCGCGCGCAGCCAGCTGCGCTTCTCGCCGGCCGCGAAGGCGACATAGGCCTCCGCCCATTGGCGCGGCCAAAAGTCCTCGTCGCGGTCGAAGCCGGCGGTGCCGAGCCAATCCTGCATGGCGAGGTCGAAGGAGTCCTTGATCCCGAGCCGGCGCTGCTCCGGCGAATTCACCAGGAACAATCCGCCGAACGACCAGAACGCCTGGCCGCCGATCGACTGCTCGCCTTCCTGATCGACCACAATCACGCGCTTGCCCGAATCCGCGATCTCGGTGGCAGCCACCAGCCCCGACAGTCCCGCGCCGACGACGACGTCCGTTTCTTCAGCCATGCGCTCCCCCTCCATGAGTTCCCCTGTATTTGCCCGGATTGAAGCCAGCGGTTGCAACTGAGATCAAGGGCGTGGCGCGCAAGACATCGTTAACTTGTTCCACTTTGAGATGGAGTTCCTGCGGGTGCAGCGCGGACGCAACACTGGACTTGAATTTGTTTCGAGTCAGCCCGCCTGCCTAGACAAAACCTCGGTTACGACGGACGCTAGCCTTGCATCACCACCTGACACGCAGATTCGTATTCGACTGGGGCGGGGGACAATGAGGTTTCTGACGGGGTTGCTTGCGTCGGTTCTCCTGATCGCGGGCATGGGGGCTTCTCACGCGGTGGTTCGGATCGCGGATGACCGCGGTGGCCGGATTGGAACCTACGTCGACAAATACCAGGATCTCAGGCAATCCGGCGAAACCGTCATCATCGATGGGCTCTGTGCCTCAGCCTGCACCATCGTCCTCGGCGCCATCCCGCATGACCGGATCTGCGTGACCTCGCATGCGACGCTCGGCTTCCATGCCGCCTGGGATTTCGGCGCCAACGGCCGCGCCGTCACCAATCCCGAGGCAACCCAGATGCTCTATGCGATGTATCCCTCGCAGGTGAAGCGCTGGATCGGGAAGCGGGGCGGACTGACGCACCGCATGCTCTTCCTGAAGGGCAAGCAACTCGAGGCCATGTACAAGCCCTGCTACCTGGACGCGCAGGCTTCAACCGCCAAGCCGTCGCGGCGGTCGCTCCCGCAGGCGGAGCCACTCGAATCGGCCCGGGGCCAGCTGCTTCGCTGACCTCCCCGACCTGACTTGGCCTCTTGCTCGCCCGCGGCGTCTTGCCCGCAGGCGGCGTAGAGCCTATCTGAAAGCCAGGGAACCGGGGCCTTCGTCCCGATCGTTGTCATGGCTCAACCACTGCATCCAGCGCATCGTCTATCGGACAATTCGCCCAATGACGGCCGGATGCCATCCGTGCTGCTGTGGGCCGGCGCAGCCATCGGCGGCCTCGCCGTGACCGGCGTGCTGGCGCTCTGGTTCCACTATGGCAACCAGGTGTTCTTCGAAATGATCAGGACCGGCCTGGCCGCCTGCTTCTGACTGCGACAGGAAGTTTTCCGCCCATGAGCTCCGCCACCCGTCCGCTGGTGATCGCGATCGCCTTCGCCGCAAGCCTCGTCGTCGGGCTGCTGATCATGTTCTGGGCCATGGGCGGGGTCAGCAAGGTGGCGCAGCCGGCCGCGATCGGCGGTCCGTTTCAGCTGACCGACCAGAACGGCAAGGCCGTCACCGACAAGAGCCTGAAGGGCAAGCCGACCCTGATCTTCTTCGGCTACACCCATTGCCCCGACGTCTGCCCGACCTCGCTGTTCGAGATCTCGGAAGTGCTGCGCGTGATGGGCAAGGATGCCGACAGGGTCAATGCAATCTTCCTCTCGGTCGATCCCGAGCGCGACACGCAGGCCGCGATGAAGGACTATCTGTCGAGCTTCGATCCGCATCTCCAGGGCCTGTCCGGCGATCCCGCCGAGACCGCCAAGGTCATCACCTCCTACCGGGTCTATGCCAAGAAGATCCCGGCCAAGGACGGCGACTACACCATGGACCACACCGCGCTGATCTACCTGATGG